>JAUZOQ010000082.1 GCA_030706385.1 Bacteroidota bacterium
AGCGATTCACGAATCAGTACCGATGCACGGAACCTTCCGGAACTTCCGACCAATCCTGTAACACCTGCAGGAATCGAAGAAAACCGTCGGGCCGAGATCGTCGATTCAAAGACTGATGATCCGGTAAAGCTTGTCGATCAGAAGTCGGAGTTTGATGGCGAGACGCTCATTCGATATGAAACTTCAGTTATTAATCCGGATAATGTCCCGGTCTCACGCTGGAAGATCACTTTGGATGCTGCCGGTACGCCGATCGGTACTGCCGAGTCAGGTGAAGGAGCGCCGCCATCGGTCATTCCATCGAAGATCCCAGATGCAAGCCGCTATGAAAATCAGCCGATCCATTACACGCTTGAGGTAACGGATGTCAACGGAAAAGAGTATACGGCCGATGGCACGACACGCCTTGTCCGCTCAACGACAAAGGACGAGCAGTACCTGGAAAAATATGCAATGCTCAGTTTCGATTTCGATAGTTCGATCGTCAATGCGCATGCGAAAAAGATGTTATCGCTGATCACTGAAAGCATTAATAAAGATGCTCTCTCAGTGAAGGTCAATGGCTATTGTGATGTAACAGGAACGGACGAATACAATCAGGCTCTGAGCGAGCGCCGTGCCAATAGTACGGCCGATGCGCTCAGAGCTTCGGCAAGGATGCCTGCTGATGTGAGTGTCGCAGGACACGGTAGACAGGATCCGAAATTCTCGAACGATCTTCCGGAAGGCCGGCAGTTGAACCGTCGCGTGGAAGTCGAGATCGCCAAATCCAAGTAGTGGTTCTGACGAAATACAACAAAGGGAGGGCAGGCCAATTGGCCTGTCCTCTTTTCTCAGAGTATGATAATACTTTTTGGGCATTCTGTTGTTCTCAATGCCTTCAATTAGTATCGTTTCGTGCCAATAGAAATAATCATACTTTGTATTGCAGCTTTTGCAGCGGGATTTGTTGATGCCATTGTCGGCGGCGGGGGATTGATTCAGATCCCGGTAGCACTTGTGTTGTTGCCGCAGTATCCTGTCGCTACAGTGATCGGAACAACGAAGATCCCTTCGTTTTCCGGAACGAGTTTAGCGGCCTATCAGTACTCGCGCCACGTCGAGCTTAACTATAAGCATCTTGCTTTGATGACGATCATAGCCGGATGCTCCGCTTTCCTCGGATCGTGGACACTAACGAAGGTCAGCAACGAATTCATGAAGCCATTGCTTCTTGTTGTGCTCTCGGCTATTGCCATCTATACTTATCGGAAGAAGAATTTTGGAGTTCATGAAGCGAAGGATCATACTCCCCAGCAAGTCAGGAATTTTGCGATCTTCATCAGTCTTATTCTTGGATTTTACGATGGCTTCATCGGTCCGGGCACAGGAAGTTTCTTGGTTTGGACGTTCATTACGCTCCTTGGGCTCGATTTCCTTCATGCCAGCGCCGATGCGAAGTTTGTAAATCTGTCGACGAACATCGGATCGATCTGTCTGTTCGCGATCTCAGGAAAGATCATCTATGCGATCGCTCTTCCGATGGCTGTCTTCAATGCTGCCGGCGGATTTATCGGTGCGAAGATGGCAATATTGCGAGGCAATGCATTCATTCGGATGATCTTTCTCTGCGTTGTATCGGCAACTTTAGTGAAGTTGGGTTACGATTATCTTATGAAGTGATATCTTCACGTTGTCGCCAATTCGTGGCACAGTTGTTGTTCCTTAATGAATTATAGTTCATTAAAAACCTCAACTACAATGAAAGCTCACCATAGTAAATATGCCGTAGTAGTGCTGTTCCTTATCGCAGGGACTGTGCACGCTCAAGTCACGGAAACAATGCCCGGAGTCTATATCGATCTCGATACCGTCACCGTTTCACCCGCCCAGAAATGGTTTGTCGATAGTTTCTGTGTAGCCCGGGAGATCAAGCTTCATGAGGCTTTGCTCGAAAAATATAAGACAATGCCGGATCGCTACTTCGAAAGTCTGAATAAAAGACTGCTGGGATACCATCAGTATACCAGAGAAGAATTGATCGCAACCGAGGACCGACTTCTCATCGAGGCGAAAAAGAAAATCGCAATTTATCATAGGGCGTACGAAGTTTCGTTAGCCCTCAAATAATAATCCTGGTCAAGCCCGCTCTTCACGGGTATCGAGAAGGGCGGGCTGAAGCCATGAACGTTCATTATATACTATCCGTTTGAGCACCTACTAATTGGAGAGAATCGTTGAATCAGTGCCTGTGATGAGCTATTGGAGTTCAAGAATCGAGAGTATTACCTTCTACGAGAGATTATCTCCCCTTCCCTTCGACAACAATCAACCAAAGAATTAATGATGAGAGCAAACGTAACATCGGATAAAGAAATTTGGCCGCGCATTATCCAAGGCGGGATGGGTGTGGCGATCTCCGGCTGGCGGCTTGCGAAGGCTGTCGCCCAACTTGGATTTCTAGGGGTTGTATCCGGTACCGGTTTGAACGTGGTATTTGCGCAGCGCCTGCAACAAGGCGATGAAGGTGGTCATCTTCAGCGTGCCCTGGCCAAATTTCCTTTCCCGTCGGTTGCAGAGGATATTCTCTTTAAGCATCTTGACGCGCCGCGTTCAAGTGGCAGGGCAGCGGTCCGCGGAGTTCCGATGTTCACGGTTCATTCGAGCAACGATCTGCTCAAGCTGACTGTCGCTGCAAATTTTTGTGAGGTGTTTTTAGCAAAGGAAGGGCATTCGGGAGTCGTTGGTACGAATCTTCTTGAAAAGGTCCAACTACCCAATCTCGCCTCGCTCTATGGTGCCATGCTTGCCGACGTCGATTATGTTCTGATGGGCGCTGGAATCCCGCGGGAGATTCCCGGAGTGCTTGATAAATTTGCAAGACATGAGGCAGCATCGCTAAAGCTTGTCGTTGAAGGAGCTGCGCCCGATGATGATCTTCGTATCACCTTTGATCCCAAAGTTCTATTCGGAGATCGGCTCCCGAATCTAAGTCGTCCGAGATTTATTGCCATTGTATCTTCCGATGTTTTGGCACAGGTGTTAGTTCAAAAGGCCTCGGGAAGTATCGATGGATTGGTTGTGGAAAATGGCTCCGCAGGCGGCCATAATGCACCACCACGTGGAGCGTTGAAGCTCTCCGTGGCTGGTGAACCGATCTATGGCCCGAGAGACCAGGCCAATATCGAAAAAATCAGAGAGCTGGGTTTGCCTTTTTGGTTGGCAGGGGACTATGCTAGCCCGGAGAAACTTCAGGAGGCATTGCAGTGTGGCGCTACCGGTATCCAGGTCGGAACGGACTTTGCATTCTGTACGGAATCGGGACTTGCTCCTACGCTCCGGGAAAAAACATTGAAGAAGCTTGCAGCAGATGAGGTAGCAGTCTTTACCGATCCTCTAGCATCCTCTACAGGATTTCCATTTAAAGTTATTCAACTCGAAGGTACGCTATCGGAGAAGGCTGTTTATGATGCTCGTCCGAGATTATGTCAGATGGGACTGCTGCGTCGGATGTATAAACGAGAAGATGGACAGATCGGATATCGCTGTCCGGGAGAGCCGGTAAAAAATTATGTACGTAAGGGCGGTAACGTTGAGGACACGATCGGTAGAAAATGCTTGTGCAATGCGTTGATGGCTAATGCCGGAATAGCCCAGGAACAGTCATCAGGATATCTCGAGAAGCCTCTCCTAACTGCGGGAGATTCGTTGAAACGACTAAAACACTACTTCAATAATGGCGGGATCGACTACTCCGCATCTGATGTGATCACCTATCTCCTGTCATCTCCGACAGCGATGCCGGCCTGAGAGATGCCACCTTTCTTGCCGAAGTTCAGGTAAGTTCGATCCTTTCATACGACGCATTTCTCCTCAGATCTTTCATTGATATCTTTCGCTTCCTGAATTCAGCCTTCAGCTTCGGTGTCAATTCTCGGCAGGCACAATTCTTCAGATGTTCGATATGCCAAGCGATACGCTCATCCATCGTTGGATTTTTCGGCATCGGATGAGCAAGGTGCCATGCTTTGTTAATTTTCATACAGAATTATCTTGATATTCATTTTCATAATGTACTTTGATCTACATGTGCAGATGTTCGAGCAGATTATAGATCACGAAGACTGGCCACAGTAGCGCTTTGAAAAAACCAAGTACTCCTTCTCCGAAGGATGTCGCGTGTTGAATAAAATACACCAAGGCTCCGATAAATGCCAAACCATAGGTGCCGCTTGATACATTGCCTCTGCTCATATTGCGTTTGTCGTCAGACATGATGCCCTCCTTCTATTGTTTTCAGATTCTTCAAAAAATTTCTGAACATGAAAAGACTTGCGATCGAAAAGAAAATCATTGCGATGGCTGGAGAATAATCTGGAATAAAACCTTTAGCATACTCATAAATAAGGAGCATGCTGATCGAAAGCGTCATAATGACGGAGAATGCCATGATCGCTGGGGCGAAGAGAAATCCCAATGGATGCTTCTTTCGCAAAAGAATAGCGACGATCACAAAACCAGGAAGCAGGAAGGAGAGGTCGATGACATGCACCGGATTAGTGAATAAGCCTGTCTGCTCAAGGACGAGGGGAATCCGGCCTGCAGCCAGTGCAGGAAGAATCTCGCTTAGCCAGAGGGAAGAGAACAATACTGCAAATACCAAAAGATAAATAAATGGAGCGGTTGCCGAAAACGTCGTGTCAAACCACGCTTTGACCCGCCTCGACCCAGTATCCCATAGGAGGTAGATCAGCGTGTACGAGGCGACTGCGAGGGCAAAGCAATAGATAAGGAAAAAACGATTGAAGTGAACACCTAAAGTGTAGATGATAAAGGTGTAGATCGTAAACATCAGGGATCCGGCAAGAATAAAAAATACTACCGGCGAACCCTTCCGATAGAGTCTTCCGGAGATCAGAAGAGCGGGGACGAGGAAAACTAGATCAAAGATATCCTGTGCAATACCCTGGGCTTGCCAATCGCCGGTTTCGCGTCCATACATTTCTGGAATAAGAATTCCACCTAGCGAACAGGTGGCGACTAACGCAGAAAGCAAGGTTACGAGGATGAAGAGGATTCTTTGATTCATGATAAAATATAGTTATTGCTGAGAATTGAAACAATTACCATTCCAATCCTAAAACTTCGTTTTCTACTCGCAGCTACTCACATGCAATTACTCCGCGTAAAGATTTCTTACGGCTCTCAGTCTCATAACGAGCACTGCTACTTAATCACCTGCCTTTTTATCGTGAGAATCAGATATCAACTCTGGAATGATTATTGAGTCTTATTGACCGATAACAATTCTATAATCAATCAATTATTACCATTATGAAAAAGATCATCTTAGTACTTTTGGCAGCTTTAATGACAGTATCATTGGTATCCTGCGGCGCCAATTATGCGGTGACAGGGAATTATAACATGAACAATACGCAGGTGCAATTATCGACTGCCAACTTCAACGTCGTCGATAAGGTCAGCGGAAGCGCCCACGTTTCTTATGTCTTATTCATTGGCGGAATAGGCGAGCATCAACTTTATGAGAACGCATATTCTGCGATGATGGCGAAAGCCGATCTGAGTAAGGGCTCGCGTGCCATCGGTAATGTAGTTACCGAAGAGCAGGTTGAAGGATTCATTCCCTTCTACTGGACGAGGACGATAACGGTAAGTGCTAACGTTATCGAATTCACAAAGTAGAATCCCAGATACAGGATATTCTTTTACTTGCCAAAATTACGAGAGCTTCGGGTCCGTTTCTTCGATCCTGAAGCTAAGGATTCGTATTTTCGAAGCTGCCTTTTGTAGCAAGAAGAAATACGATCCGGATGAATCTTAAGATCTACAAATCTCTGTGGGGGGTGACGGGCTCCCTCCAAGAGCAGGTATCTCGCATCGCCGAAGCAGGCTATGATGGGGTTGAGTGCGCAGTATCAGAAGTCGGGGATCCTGCAGAGTTCCAGGCGATGCTTAGGGAGTATCATCTGGATTATATTCCGCTAATTTATACTGAAGGTACAGACCACGTTGTAGAATTCCGGCGATTAGTATCCTTAGCTTCCAGCTTTAGGCCGGAGAAGATCGTAGCTCATGCAGGTCGAGATCTGTGGAAGTTTTCCGACCAAGTACAATTTTTTGAAAAAGCTCTGCTAATCGAGAAAGAATTCGGAATTCCGATAGCACATGAAACTCACAGAAGGCGTCCGCTTTTTTCGCCGATGAATGCCGTAGCTTTGATGCAACAACTGCCCGAATTGAAGGTCAACGCCGACCTGTCACATTGGTGTTGTGTAACGGAATCAATGCTTGAAGATCACAGCAATGCAATCCAACTTGCTGCGAGTCGCGCTATTCATATTCATAGCCGTGTCGGCTACGAGAACGGGCCGCAAGTGCCAGATCCGGCAGCACCGGAATGGACCGGGCACCTTCGTATCTTCGAAAGCTGGTGGAAAGTAATCATCGACGAGGAAAAGAAAAGGGGAGTTAGCGATTTTACCGTCACGCCGGAGTATGGCCCGCCATCGTATATGCAGACTGTGCCCTTCAGCAATGCACCTCTGGCAGACCTATGGGAAGTCTGTTTTTGGAGCGCAGGCCGGTTTCGAGAGCTATTTGAGCAGTACTCCTAGAGCCTCAAATTTTTGCTCATTAACATTTTTTATTTGTATCTTTGTGGCATGGACACTACATCTGAATCTACCCGCATATACAATCGTATTTCGAGCAATTGGCTTAGCGCGATAATCTTTGCTGCTGCTATTTGCATTGCTGCCTGGATGCTCTCGACAACCTGGCGTAAGACACACGAAACAAAGGAGACGATCAAAGTCACCGGACTTGCCGAGAAAGACTTTATTTCGGATCTAATCGTTTGGAGCGGATCGTTCAGCCGGAAGATGATGTCGATGCAGGAAGCATTCTCTGCTCTTAAGAAGGATGCCGATGCGATCCAGAAATACCTGATCGGTAAGGGAGTAAATGCAAAGGAGATCGTTTTTAGTGCAGTGAACATCAATAAGGAGTTCAAGACAGTCTATGACAATAACGGAAGAGTCAAGGATTCCTATTTCGACGGCTATACTCTTACTCAAAGTGTCGATATCGAGTCGAAGGAAGTCGATAAGATCGAAACAATGTCTCGTGAAGTGACCGAACTTATCAATAGCGGCATTGAATTTAATTCGAGCGAACCACGATACTATTATACGAAACTTGCCCAGTTGAAATTAGAGATGCTTGCCGCTGCAACGGCGGATGCAAAGAGCCGTGCCGATAGAATCGCAAAGAATGCAGGCGGAGGATTAGGTACACTACGGAATGCAGCAATGGGTATCTTTCAGATCACCGGACAAAACTCAAATGAAGAATACTCATATGGAGGAAACTTCAATACGAGTTCGAAGAACAAGACTGCATCGATCACTGCTCGTTTGGAATTTGGAATCGATTAAGTTTGACCGTTTGCCGACTGGGCTCTATTTTGCATGGTAAGCTGTAACTTCAGGCTTAAGAATGCGTTTACTTTCCATTCCCCGCGCAAAACTCAATCTTCATGAATAACTCTATTGTATTTGATGCATTTTTTCTCATCGTCTCGCCGGTTAGCACGGCATTTATTTCCTCTTATTCTCATATCTTTCACTGCTGCAATTTCTCCTGCGCAGGTAAGAGGGCTGGATTCAGTCCTGATCCGACATTGGCATCAGGCATATTTTGCTGAGATCCATAACGATTTCCCGGCTATCATAGCCAACTACCAAGTGGTGTTGGATCGATCCGAAAATCAGCCTGCTGATATCGGTGAATGGTTTAAGGGCACGTCGTACTTTGCTATTGCCAGAGCAGAGGCTTATAGTGGAGATACGTCACGAACCCGTGAGGCGTTAGCCAATGCAATGCGGCATCACTTTTGGAATTTTTCACTCGTTCATGCCATCGATATTTTCGATTCAATATGCGGAAAATCATGGATAGATTCTTTATGCAGTTATTGGATTACTGTCCGAGAAATGGAGCGGCCATTATGGGCGCCGCAGGCGACGATCGTCCTCAAACCGAAGCATCTGATTCCGGGTAAAAAATATCCGCTGATCATCGCCTTGCAAGGCGGTAACGATTGTTACGATCGCTTGGCATTGCGATTAGGCAGACTTCCTGATGTGGAGAATGTGATCCTTGCCATCCCGCCTGCAGTGAACCGTATCTCGGCGATAACGAATACGTGGGATGGTGATGCAGAGCAAGGTGAAGCAAAAGTTGCCGGAGTGATAAGTGAAATGTCGATCGATCCTGACGTTGATACGAGCGATATATCGCTGCTTGGGTTTTCACAGGGTTCGCGGCTTGCCTATAGTTATGGATTCAAACATTCCGATCAGATCCGGAATATTATTGCATTCGCCGGTTTCAGTCCTGCAGATCTCGATACGAATGAAATGATCCGCGCCTCAAGAAATCGGATAAAGGTTATTGCGATTTCGGGAAAAGAGGATTCGCCTGAATTTCTTCACTCTACCGAAGCACTTCAGGCCAAGGCACAGAGCTCAGGAATCCACTTCGTGCTAAGGCTAGAAGCAGGCCTTCCTCATGGCTTACCGATCCATGCATCTCAATATTGTGCTGCTCTCTGGGATGAACTTCACGGACTCACCCGTGAATCAAAAGTATTCAAAAGCCATAAGCGCTGTTCAATTAACAAACGAGGAAAATCCTGAACAGTCAATGAAGGATACATCAAAACCAGGCAGAGCTGCCGGCGAATCTGAATCCATCCTTCAGTGTTGCATAGTCGCGTGAAACCTCTGAGTTCGAGCGCGTATATCATGTATTCACCGAACACCACAAGCTATGAGAATTCTCGTTATCGAAGACGAAAAGAAAGTAGCCCGCTTCTTGGAGCAGGGGCTGAAGGAAGAAAAGTATACGGTCGATATCGCTTTTGATGGCGAAGAAGGACTTTCCAAGGCTCTCGCTGAGGCCTATGATCTCATTATTACCGATGTCATGATGCCGAAAAAATCCGGGATCGATGTCATCAAAGCGCTCCGTTCCGAAGGACGTACCGTTCCGATCCTATGCCTTACGGCAAAATCCGAGATCAACGAAAAGATCGAAGGACTCGATGCCGGAGCTGACGACTATCTCACGAAACCGTTTCTCTTCGAAGAGGTCGCTGCACGAGTCCGGTCGCTACTGCGCCGTTCCGATATTGAAAAGAAAACACAACTTGTTTCGCACGATCTTGTCCTCGATACCGTCACTCATACGGCGAAGAGATTGAAACCCGGCTCTCAGGAAGAACGCAACATCCCGTTAACGGTCAAAGAGTACGAACTACTTGAATATTTGTTGCGAAATAAGGGACGCATCATGTCACGATCGGTCATAACTCAGCACGTCTGGGGTTACACGTTCACAATGGGTTCGAATGTGATCGATGTCTATATCAAACGATTACGCGAAAAACTCGACAGCAATTACGAAGAAAAAGATAAGCTGATGATCTCAGAGCGCGGTATTGGATACGGAATCAAAGATTAACAAATGCATTCTTGTTTATCCGGAGTGAAAAGACCGAAAAGAAATTTCATCGTATGAACGTGCCGCGATTACTCGCCGCAGTCACTTTATTCCTTATCCTAACCTGGGGGACGACTTTTGCCGAATCCGATAGCCTGCAAAATTCGATTCCCGATGCAAATCTCTCAAAATTGCTTGTTGCTCCGACGAGCAGGTCGCTACCCGAAGATAAGGGGTATATCAATTTGGCGGAGATCATCATGCCTAATTTCGGTTATGGCATCACCGATGAATTCATGATCCGAGGAGGCTTCACACCATTCACCGTATCGGGACGAGTCTTATATTTTGGTCTTGCTCAATTGCAAGTCGCAGATTATGGAGATCTCTTATTTTCAGGAGGAATCCTTTTAACCGATTTTACCGGAGCAGCAAGAAAATGGGAGAATGCCCTCTATGGCTACGGCATTGTTAGCTACGGGAATGATGTTTCAGCTATTCATGCCGGGTTCGGCGGAGGATACTCCGGGACACGAGAATCAAGTTCGGCCGTCTTCATGGTGGGCGCCGAATGGAAGATTGCCCGGACGACGAAACTCATATCGGAGAATTGGATCGTTTCTGAAACAGGTTCGGCTGCCCTTTCACTTGGTCTCCGAATCTTCGGCAAGACGCTGACAGGAGAATTAGGAGGGATCATCATCACATCAAATCATGCCTTCAAGATCGAAAGTATAATACCGTGGATAGGAATAACATTTATTTTATGAATATTTGTGTACCATCTCTAAGACGCTTTCATCATGCTGCGGATTAGATTAGTTTTATGGTATTCGTTTCTTGTCGTTCTGACTGTTGCCGCAGTCGGAGCAGTACAGTATGCCCTCCTCTATCGGTCACTTGCCAATGAATTAGATAGTGACTTACTTGACGACGCAAAAACGGCACTCCATCTTGTCAGCAACCGGGCATCCAAGCATTTCTCTCCCGGAATCGGCCATACACATACGAATTATTCTTCGAAAACTATAAAGCAACTCGTCGATGATGCGATCAGGGATGCACCCGATAGCATATCCGGAAAGGATCTTACCGATCGAGTACTAAGTTCGCTCATGGATGAAATGCTCGGCGAACTCTCTTCCAAAGATAGCATAGCGGCCGATCCCTTCGATGCACTTGTTGAGCGCACTCTAACAAGCCGTCGCAACGATCTCATGGAGATCTACGCCGTTCGTCCCGAAAGCGGAATGCAGAAAATAGGATTGCCGATCTATCGGACACAAAACCTCGGCTCCGATACAATAAGGAACCTCTATTCAATTTCAGCTATTTCGGCGAAGGACACAGCACGCACGTTGGGAGAGGTGGAGTTTAAGGGCGAGGCGCTACGTGCAGCGATTGCTTCCAATAAGGATTTTATCGTCTTTGAAGCATATACCGAAACCGATATTTGGGATGTAATAAGCCGTTCCCAAAGCACGTATCTATTCGTTCTGCCGATCGCACTGTTGATCGCAACTTTCGGCGGGATAATATTAGCGCGGAAAGCTTTGAAGCCGATCGAAGAGATCGCAAATACTGCACAGGATATCGGTGCCAAAAATCTCTCCCGCCGCATCGAAATGCCCGCTCGTGGCGACCGGGAATTGACGAGCTTGGTGAGCACACTCAACTCCATGATCTCACGAATTGAGGGTTCTTTCAATCAGATCGCTCAATTCTCATCCGACGCCTCACACGAGCTGAAAACTCCACTTGCAATCCTTAAGGGAGAGATCGAGCAGGCGCAGCGACGCATCGAATCGATCCACCATCTCGAAACGGTGGAAGCTCAGACTTTGCTTGCCAGTCTGATGGAAGAAGTCGAACGAATGCAGAGAATCGTGGAAGGGTTGCTTCTGCTGGCAAAGGCTGATGACCATAAGCTGCCATTGCGGAAGGAAAATGTGCTACTATCTCGTTTTCTTGAGTCGATCGCCGAAGATGCTGAAATTCTTGCCGCCGATAGAGGGCTCCATTTCCAGCGCCAATTTGATGAAAATGCTAAGGAGATACGTCTCGAAGCAGATCCGACCTTCCTCTATCAGGTCCTGATGAACTTGCTCGATAATGCATTCAAGTATACTCCGAGCGGCGGAATGGTGAGGCTCTTCCTTCATCGCTCCGATGGCATGGCAAAGTTCGGAGTTGAAGATACCGGTTCCGGTATTTCTCCCGAGGATCTGAAAAAGATCTTTCGGCGCTTCTACCGAAGTGAGCAAGCTCGTGCTCATCAAGGTGCCGAGCATACAGGCAGATCTCTTGGGCTTGGACTTGCGATCACGAAATCGATCGTTGAAGCGCACGGAGGAAATATTACTGTCGAAAGTCAGGTAGGCAAAGGTTCGAAGTTTACCGTCGGGCTTCCGATCCTAAAGGGTTAGAATCGCAGGCTTACGAGGCGCTCCCACATTTTCAGAGAGGCATGGTTATTTATCGCGACGATGAAAATGGGTCTCCTTTGGTAATTGATGAAGTAAACAAAATAATGAATTATTATTAACTCGGTTTTCGGGACTAAATTCCGACTCCAACGCGTTAGGAAATATGCGGAGATTATTAATGAAAAAGATACTCATATTCTCGATTCTTGTCGCCTTCTCTTTCGGAAGTGCGGCTCTTGATGCGCAAACACCGGTTGCGCCTAAATCGCCTCCCGTATCGGGCTCGTCACAATCGGCCTCCCGCGAAAACCGTGTTGAGGAGAAAAAGGAAGAGCTCTCGAAGAAGTTATTGCAGCGAAAGAGCGAACTCCGACGCGAAGAGCACGAGCGTCCGAAAGAACATCGGAGCACTCCTCCGAAAGAAAGATCGAAGTAGACTACTCGGACATCTTTTTCAGGCGCACAAGTTTTTCCGGTTCGTACTTAGTGCAGTATTGATCTTTCGAAAGTAACTCGTACGCTTTCAGGAAATGCGGTTTCGCTTTCAGCTGATCTCCCAATGCCAAAAGGCTTTCGCCCATTTCGTCCCGGATCCAACCGTTATCTTCATTGTTAACCTGTAGTTCTTGAATCACAGGTTCGAGGATTGCCAGCGCTTCTTTCGGGCGCCCAGCAAGTCTTATCGCTTTTGCAGCGTCTTTGAGAGTATAGATGTCCGGCTTACCATCATTTTCCCTCTGCAAGTCAAGGAGTTTATTGAAATACATGGCAGCAGTGTCATACTCTTTCGTTCGCAAGTAGCTTTCTCCAATATTGTTATACAGAGCATGGAGCCACCGTCTTGCGCTAGAATGTGAATTTGCCAATGCAATTCCCTTGAGATTCCATTCGATCTGTTCTTTGGGATCCTGCTTTGCAATCGCCAACATGTGAATGGCATCGGCGGCAAAAGACATCTCACCGATGGAAGAAGCAAGTTCATATGCTTCCATGAAAAGGGGCAGTGCACGCTCGGCCTGCGCATCAGAATTGAATGTCCTTCCCCGCTCCAATAGATAGCGAACTCTTGCCAACTTCAGATCGGATGCGAGCATCTGTTCTGCTCGATCGAGTATGGCATGAGCCTCACCGAAGTTTGCACGAAGGGAGTGAGTCCGCGCGATCTGAGTTAGTAGCTGGATGAGATACGATGTATCCTGAGCTGCTTCAGCCTGAGGGAGTATCGCTAAGAATTTCTGCTCCGTTTCTGCGGGATTACCAAAATTCCACATCACATTGAAATCGGGAAGCGCAGCGTTTTGAGTTGTTGCCATATAGATGCAAGAGGGAAGTTATATCTTATCGCGAATATACGAAAAAAATATTTCCCGGATCATCCAAATAGTATTGAGAGAAAACGGGATTTCTCAGAGCCATATTTAGAACAACTCGACCACCCATCGGACAAACAGAGTGAGCGCCCAAGCTATGGCAGCAAGCAGAAGTATCAATGCGATCAGGGTAATGACTCTTTTTCGAAGGTAGTGTTTTTCTGTTGCGATCTTGTGGACTTCGCCCTCGAGATATACTTCCGAGCGTTCCAGAAATCTTCCTGCTTTTGGGGAGTACTTACGAATACGAACGCGCAGCCACTCGACAAGTCTGAATGCCCAATGATATTCCTTCGAAAGAAAGAGCAAACCGACAAAAAAGAAGAGGAATCCTTGAAGCACAGGAAGAAGCGAACCGACGAGACCAAGAAGAATAAATGTCCAGCCTAGTGTAAGATTAATTACCTTGTGCCGGAAAATATCGTTCTCAAATAGTGATTTCTTGCTCTTTGTATTGAAGCTCATAGAGCGTGCGGTAAATTCCATTCAAAGCCAGCAATTCTTCGTGTGTACCCATTTCCCGGATCTCACCTTTATGCATAACAATGATCTTATCCGCTTTTTGAATCGTCGATAACCTATGGGCGATGACAATCGACGTCCTATCTTTCAATAATTTATCTATGGCTCGCTGAATGAGAATTTCCGATTCCGTATCGATGCTCGATGTCGCTTCATCCAAGATAAGAATGCGCGGATCATAGGCCAACGCTCTGGCGAATGAGAGCAATTGCTTTTCCCCAACCGAAAGAATGGCGCCCCGTTCTTTTACATGAGTCTGATATCCTCTTGGTAAACGGCGAATAAATGGATCTGCGCCAACGGTGATCGCAGCGCTTCGAGCACGATCGGAAGATATCTGAGGATCTCCAAGTGTGATATTGTTTTCAACATCGGCGCTGAAAAGAAAAACATCCTGCAATACGATAGCGATATTCCGCCGTAGCTCATGCTCATCGACACTCCGGATATCAATTCCATCGATCAGGATCGCGCCTTTCTGAAATTCATAAAAACGAGTAACAAGACTCGTTATGGAAGTCTTTCCCGCACCTGTAGCTCCTACAAAAGCTACTGTCTCGCCAGGCTTGATAGTAAACGAGACGTCCTTCAGAACGTAATCCTCATCATTATATGCAAACCAGACGTTACGGAATTCGATGGCGCCTTTGACCGCGCCAAGTGGTACGATCTCTTTTGGTGCAGGGACGATGGTATCATCATCCAACAGTTTGAACAACCGTTCGCTTGAAGCCATCGAACTTTGAAGAATATTGTATTTCTCGGCAAGATCGCGTAACGGCCGAAAAAACATTTCCGTGTATTGAATGAAGGAAATCAGCGTCCCTATAGTTACTGCTGCTCCGCCGAGTGATGGCTTCGATCCAAGCACGAGTGAGCCGCCATACCAAACGATCAGACCGAACGTGACGGCTGAGAGAAATTCAACTGCCGGATAGAAAACGGCATAATAAAAAATCGATTTGATGTTGGCAACGGTGTGATCCCTGTTGATCTTATCGAACTCCTTAAACGTCCGTTTTTCCTGTCCGAACAGCTGCACGGTTATGATACCCGAGACTCGCTCATTCAAGAAGGCGTTCATGCGAGCAACAAGTAGTCGAATCTCACGATAGGATTCGCGAGCCTTCTTGCGAAAGATCGCCGTTGCCACGATAAGAAAAGGGAAGACACACATCACCATCAGCGTAAGCTTCCAACTGATGGCGAACATAAATACGAAGATCCAGATGATGACGAAGACATCGGCAAAAACCATGATGATGCCGGAGCTGAAGAGCTCGTTAAGTACTTCGACATCGCTTGTCAACCGCGTCACGAGTCTTCCAACTGGGTTCGTATCGAAGAACCTCAGTGAAAGCGTTTGCAAATGAGAGAACAACTCCTGCCGAAGATTGTAGATCGTCTTCTGTCCGATCCATTGCGTGATGATCGTCTGCACATACTGCACGGCAGCCTG
>JAUZOQ010000083.1 GCA_030706385.1 Bacteroidota bacterium
CCATCTTCATGTGTTCCAAGCCAGATGCGGCGTTCATTGTCCTGAAATATACAATCGATCGTTTTGTTGGCCACATGGGCCATGATCTCGAGATGATGGAGTGCCCAGGTATTTTGATCGAGGATATCGAGACCGCCAGTGCCGGCAATCCAAAATTTCTTGTTTTGATCTTCAAGAATATCATTTGTCGATCGGCTGCTGAGTCCGGATTCGTAATCGATCCTCAGGTTATTTCCTGTACGAAGATCTAATCGGTTGACTCCGGATATCGTTGAGACCCAAAAATATCCGCTATCATCTTCGATGACTCGCTCAGTACCATAGTTGCACATGTCCTGCTTTTGTCCGAAATTTCGGACCCTGCCTGATTTGAGATCAAGAAGGCTGACGCCGCTTGCGATAGTTGTGAGCCAGATCCTACCGTGACGGTCGGCATAGGAATTGGTGATTCGATTACGGCTCAGAACTTGTTCAAGACTGAGATCACGAGCGAGACCGCTCTTCGGATCGAAAACTTCTAATCCATCGATGCCACCCATCCATATATTGCCGGAGCTATCTTCGCAGAGAGTAGAAATATAGGCCGAGCCAAGTCCCTGTTTTACCGATAAATGTTTGAGGCTGCCGATCTGAGAACCAAAAATATTTGCTCCGCCGCCGCTTGAATGGATCCACATCTGGTTATTGCGATCCAGAAAGAAATTCACGATCTGATCGTTCGTCAATCCCTCGGTTGTCGTCACCCTTCGAATCTTTTCTGTTTGCGGATCGAAGATCGTAACGCCGCCATAGCCTACCATTCCGATCAGAACGTGATGCTCTGCATCTTCAGCGATCGTTCGAACATTATTTGTGCTGAGGCCGTGACGCTTCGTAAAAGATTTCAGTGTACCGGTTATTGGAGAATAGATAGAGACTCCATTGTCTTCAGTCCCGATCCAGAAACCTCCGGAATGGTCTTCCAGTATGGCCCGAATGACCTTGCCACCAATTCCGTTTTCCGTATTGATATATCTGAGATCGTGCGTTGCAGGATCGAAGATCGTGATTCCATTCGTCGTTCCCGCCCATATCTTTCCCTCGTGATCTTCGATGAGAGTACGGACGGTATGCGAACTCAATCCCTCGGTAATATCGATTCGCCGGAGGATTTTTTTCTGCACATCGATTTCGATCATTCCGTTGTTCGTGGCAGTCCAGAGTTTACCACGATGATCGAAGAGGATATCGAAGATATAGTTATCGTGTAACCAGCCCGCGCTATTGACATGATTAATGATGCCTCGATCGGGATCGATCATATCGAGCCCTGCGAAACCGCCACACCAGATGTGGCCTTCGCTATCGATCGCCACGTTCCAGACACGATTATCACAGAGACCTTGCAGCGATGTATAGACGTAGCTATTTTCGCCATCGAACATACAGAGGCCATCTTTTGTACCGATCCAGAGGCGTCCGGCCTTATCCTGCGCCATGGAATTACTGATCATGCCGGGATGGATGCCTTGTTCCTGCGAGAAGAAGAGAATGGCATCGGTAGCATCGTCTTTGATGCGTGGTACTCCGGTTTTTATTTTCGTCGGTTCGCCAAGGAGGCATGTCTTGTATTGCAGCGGCTGTGTCGGAAGCTTTGAGGGATCGATCGAAGTATCGCGCAACAGATTGAAATCCAATGGCCGACTATCCATCGGTTCGGTAAGAGAGACAAATCCTCCGATATCCAATTTTCCCTGCTTGAGATTTCCTAGATCGATCGTCGTATCGTGCGAGGAATTCAGAATTCCAATTTCAGAAGGGTGGACAGTGCATGGGAATGCGTTACTCCATTGTATTGGTGATGCTGAAATCTGCTCAGAAGCTATTTCAACTTTCGGGAAAGGCACGCTTCGCGGCTCGCTTGAACAGGCGACGAGCAACAAAAGAAGGAAACTCTGAAGTAGTACCGCGGCTTTGAGCATCGAATAGCTTCAAATATACGGCTTCACGATAGGCAAGAGCCCTTTCCCGGGTCATCATGTAACTTTCCCGCCATCGGGGCGTTCTTAAGGGCGTTAGTTTACGTCACTTAGAAGCACATGAGAAAAATAATCACTCTCGCGATAAGCGTCATCTGTCTCGTTTCCGTAAATGGAGTATTTGGTCAGTGGAGCACGGATACAAAGATCTCCATCAGCGATACGACGGCCGGATTGAATGAGAATATGGGCCAGTGCCTTGCCGCAAGCGGTGATAGTATACATGTTGTCTGGTCTGACAGAAAAACCGATTCAACAGCTATTTACTACAGGCATTCTTATGACGCAGGAATTAGCTGGGGGCCGGTTATCAGGATCGCAGGGTTTTCGAAATCCGTAGACGATCCTTCCGTTGCTGTGAATGGATCAACAGTTCATGTTACATGGCGGGATAATACTGCCACCACTCCGATATCCTATTATTGTAGATCGCTTGACGGAGGAATTTCGTGGCAGACACCGGTATCGCTGGGTAATTATTTTTTCTGGCCGAATGTCACCTGCTCCGGTGCAACGGTCTTTGTAGGACTCAACGACAGCCATCCCGGAAATTCGGAAGTATATATGCGCCGATCGACCGATAACGGTACGACCTGGGATGCGCCGATACAGATATCGAATGCTTCAGGCCGATCCGAAGATCAATCCATTGCAGCTGGCGGCGGCTTTGCTCATCTGGCGTGGAATGATAACCGGACCGGAATCATGCAATCATGGTATCGCCGCTCGACCGATAACGGAGTGACATGGGGAGCAGAAACACAATTCACACACACGACGGGTTTTGCTTATTTTCCCATCGTACATACATCCGGCATACATGTCGATTTCGCATGGGGAGATCGAGGAACAGGATCTATCTTCGATATTTTTTTCAGCACATCTTCCGATTACGGAGCAACGTGGAGTGCGCAGCAGCAACTGACTCATGGGTCGGCGTCATCTGCATATCCAACCATCGCTCGCGATGGAAATAATGTTCATTTAGCTTGGGGGACTTTTGGTGGAGATATGTATTATGAACATTCTGGCGATGGCGGCATCTCTTGGGATCCGCTCGTAAGTCTGGCCGCAGCAGCGAATAAGCCGACTCCACCTTTTATTGTCGTTTCCGGTCCGATGCTTCATGTAATCTGGATCGATCGGCGGGACGGACATCCCGAAGTATACTATAAACGAAATCCTACCGGCAATCCGCATCCCATTTTCGAGGCATTAACCACGATCGATTTTGGCGATCTCAAATTAGCAGCCAGTGCTGATACAACGATCACTCTGAGAAACACCGGCTCGGCTCCACTAAAAATATTAAGGTACGGCTTGATCGATCCCGAAAATAGCTTCATTCTCTTAGATACTTCAGTTCATGGAATTGCAGCAAGCGATAGTATTACGATCAGAATTCGCTTTACCGCTTCTACAGTAGGAGCTGATTCCGGAACGCTCACTATTTTGACAGATGAATTTTCGAGTATTCACTCGATCAACCTACGAGGAAGAGGAATCGATTCAAAACTGGATATTCCCGGCTCCATAGATTTCGGTGATCTCAGGACCGGACTGGCGAGAGATTCAGTCGTACAATTTCATAATCGGGGATTGGCAGCCATTCAAATATTTAGCTATTCGCTTTCCGATCCATTTAAGGGATTCACACTTCTCGATACATCCAAGCACGTGATCGCAGCACAGGATAGCATTGCAGTTTCTCTTCGTTTCAGCCCCGTCAAAGCACAGGGATATTCAGGATCGATCACCTTCACAACCGATGAATCGGGACTTGCAACGCATCGTATCTTACTCTCAGGCAGAGGCATGGCTTCTAAACTGAGGTTCAATCCATCTCCGCTTGATCTCGGAACGGTCGATTCGGGTAGCCGTGCAGTTCGCACTCTCCTGCTTATCAACGATGGAACGGCAGAAGCAAAGATCGATTCGTTGCCGCTCACGGGATCATCGGCCTTCGTTATCGATTCCGCTGCTTCACCTTTTGTACTTGTAGCGGGAGGATCGAAGATGATATCGATCACATTTGCTCCGCCAAGATCCGGTCAGATGACGGCACTCTTAACTGCTGCATCGATAGAAGGTACTCTGCCGCAAGTACTCGTCGAAGGAAACGGCAAAGGGAAGAATGACACCATCATTCATGCTGGAGTGCAAACGCGAACTTCGGTGATCGATCGCATGGAGATCAATCCGAATCCGGCAAGCAATACCGCATTGCTCACTCTTGAGCTTAACGAAGATCTCCGCGATGTCAAGATCGAATTCTATGATGCAGCGGGAAGACTTCAGCTGAGTCAGTCCTTTGGATCGGTTGAGCGCGGTACGCAGACGATACCACTCGTTCTTCCACATCAATCCGGTACTTCGATCGTGAAGATCAGCGCCGAGGGAAAACTTTTTGGAACGATAGGACTTGCAATTATTCGATGAGGCAAGTGGCCTGAAACCACTTTTAATGAGAAATCGTAGTGCTGAGGGAAAGATCATCGAATGACTACAACCGCTGTGCGCCCTATTCCGTCGAATCCGGATCCTATTTGGATGCGCGCCTATCGTGGCATTTTCTGGGACCGCATCAAGCTTCTTAAGAGAACGGGCAGCCGGGATCCCAACATTGTCAGCACGACTCTCGGCGAGAGAGAACTGGTTCTCATCAATCGTCCGGAATACATTCATGAAGTTCTGGTCGAACAGGCCGATAAATTTCATAAATCCAAAGAATTCAAGTTCTATGTGAAGCCGCTGCTCGGGAATGGGCTGCTCTTATCCGAAGGTGAAGAGCATAAGAGGAATCGCAGGCTTGTCGCTCCTGCATTCATTCATCGTCGAATTCGGGATTATGCCGAAGTCATGACTGAATATACTTCGCGCATTATTTCTGAATGGAAGGATGGAGAGGTGATCGATATATCGCGCGAGATGATGCGCATTACACTTGCGATTGCCGGGAAGACACTTTTCGGCTCCGAAGTCGGCGGCGAGGCCGATGAGATCAAACAGAAACTTACATTCCTGAACCGGTATGCCGATGAGCAGTTGCGGATTCCGATCCATGTTCCTCTTAGCTGGCCGACTCCGCGTAATAACCGCGTTCGCAGTGCCATTGCAACGCTCGATGCCATCATCTACCGCATGATCGCCGAGCGGCGTGCATCGACTACCGATACTGGAGATTTGCTCTCGATCCTGCTGCTGGCTCGTGATGAAGATGATGGCGGCGGCATGACCGATAAGCAGGTCCGAGATGAGGCGATGACGATCTTTCTTGCCGGGCATGAAACAACATCGAACGGCATGAGCTGGATGTGGTACTTGCTGGCACAGCATCCGGATATTCAATCGAGACTTCAGGCAGAGGTGCGAGCCCTCGGCAGTAAGCGAATTGCGCTCGAAGATCTTCCACGCCTGCCTTATGCGCTTCAAGTATTCAAAGAGGCATTGCGGCTGTATCCGCCCGCCTATATTCTGACCCGCACTCCGACCGAAGACGTCTTCATCGATGGATATCGAATAAAGAAGGGTGCGATCGTAATGATCAGTCCATATCTTTTGCATCGGAAGGAAGAGAATTTTCCCGAGCCGGAAAAATTCGACCCCGATCGTTTTTCGGCAGAAAATGAAAAGTCGATTCCACGTCAAGCCTATCTTCCCTTCGGTGCCGGTCCGCGAGTATGCATCGGGAATCAGTTTGCTCTGATCGAAGCACATCTGGCGACGGCAATGGTCGCCCAACAATTTTCCATGGAATTGGCGGATTCCGAACCTGTGGAAATGGAACCTCTCATTACCCTAAGGCCTAAGGGCGGAGTCCGAGTGAGGTTGAAACATCTTTAGTAGTATTGATTCGTATATTTGAATAACGAGTATCACAAATTCGTTATGATTTTTGCAGCACCGTCTCGATCCGTATGATTTTCCCGTACTCGAGTTCATCATTCTTCATTCGGATGACTTCCTCTACTATGAAAAAAAACACCATCATCCTTCTTCAGTCGCTGATGTTTGTCAGTTTGCTGACCGTCCGGCTTTCGGCTCAATCTTCTCCCTCCATATGGATCGGAGCAATTGGAGGTGCCGATATTGGGAAATTAACATTTGACCCTGTTCCTTCTCCATCAACGAACGTCGTTCTTGGTACCCGGACGGGAGTGCTGCTCGGCGCAGAACTCGATGATTGGTTCTCAAGTAACTTCGGAGTCGGTGCCCATGTAGAGTATGTTCAGAAAGGCGGTTCGGAAACCAGTTCCTTTACATTTGAAAACCAGACCTTTTCGTTCTCTGAAGATTATATATTCTCCTATCTTCAGATCCCAATTCTCTTCAAGGCGACAATAGGGTCAGGCTCCTTTAAGCCGTTGTTCTTCGTCGGCCCTGAGTTAGGATTTAAGCTAAGCGCAAAGCTTAAAGTTACCCAGAACGGTCAGGATACAACGCTCGATGCTCCCGATAGCGCGATTACTTCGACCAATGTTGGTCTTCTTCTCGGCGCCGGACTTACGATAGCCATTGACCCGACGACAACAGTTTTTCTGACGGCCGGATATGATTATGGTTTTACCAATCTTAACTTTCAATATAATCCCGGAAGTCAAGATGGCGGAAATGTTAAGGTCTATACCAGGGATATTCGGATCACTGCAGGAATCCTCTTCGGAGTCGGGAAACCACGGGAGTAAACAATGCACTCATCGTAGAGCAGCCAGGCCTCTCTCTAAGAATTCTTATCCGAAAATCATAGTTACTAAGGTACTATGAAATACTTCTTGATTACCCTGATCATTCTTACTCCCGTTCTTCTTTTCGGACAGCCTTCGATCCAGTGGCAGAAGTGCTATGGCGGATCGGAGAATGACTATCCTGGTGGGTTGATCCCGACCCGGGATGGCGGCTATATCATGGCTTCCTCCACGAAATCAACCGATGGAGATATGACTTCCAGTCATGGCGATTACGATCTCTGGATCGTGAAGATGAAGGTGGATGGAGCTATCGAGTGGCAGAAAAGTTATGGAGGGTCCCGCGAAGATGAAGGTGGTGCAATTCTTCAAACTTTTGACGGCGGATATCTCATCGCTGCTTCGACTCAATCGGATGACGGAGATCTGCAAGGAGTCGGTCATCACGGAACGCTCGGATCTCCCGACATCTGGGTACTTCGTATCGATAGCATCGGCACAATTCTGTGGCAGAAAACTTATGGCGGTTCGGGATATGACGTTCCGGTCGGACTCATTCCCGGTACGGAAGGAGAATATCTGATCTCTGCGATCACTCGTTCCAGCGATGGAGATGTTCACGGATTTCACTCCGGCCCCGGAGATGACTCGTGGGTTTTCGAGATCAGCGAAAGCGGCGTTTTAGGGTGGCAACGGACATTGGGCGGATCGAAAGATGATGATCTGTATTCACTCGTCCAGACTCGTGACGGAGGATATGCACTTGCAGGCGTTACCTACTCGAACGACGGCGATGTGATCGGAAGACATATCATCGATACATCAAATGGAGATTTCTGGCTTGTAAAACTTTCATCCATCGGCGAGATCCAATGGCAGAAAACCTATGGCGGATCGAAGTTCGAGGAAAGCTTCGGACTCATTCCTACTTTCGACAACGGATATGCAGTAGCCGGAATGACATTTTCGAAGGATGGCGATGTTGCTCCGACTCACGATTCGATGTATTTCTCAAATTGTTGGATCTTGAAAGTAAATTCCGCAGGTGATATCGACTGGGAAAATACGTATGGCGGATCGCAAGGGGATGCAGCATACTCGATCTTGCAAACTCAGGATTCAGGGTACATCGTCTCCGGCAGCACGTCATCCGATGACGGAGATGTAACCGGATTTCATGGCAATTCCGATTGCTGGGTGTTCCGGCTCGATAAATACGGAAGGCTTTTTTGGCGTCAGTCTCTTGGAGGCTCGGCTTCCGATGCCAACATCGGCTCGGGAATTATGTTCGCCGCGGATTCCGGATATCTCGTCGCGACGGTTACCTCGTCATGGGATGGTGATGTATCCGGAAGGCGCAGCGATAGCACGAACGACGGTGATATATGGCTAGTAAAACTCTCGCCGGAGAAGGCCGCAGTCCCTCGCAATAAAGTCTCGGAGAACTCCTTCAATGTTTATCCTAATCCTACAAATGGTATTGGAAGGATCACTTATCGGTTGGATGCACCGTCTAAAGTACGAATTGAGATTGTCAACCCGCTCGGTGATATCTTACGGACGATAGATTCAGGAGTGCAAGGATCCGGTGTGCACGAGTCCAAATTCGATCTTCGTTCGCTTTCTTCCGGATCGTATTTCTTCAGAATTCAGAAAGATGGAAACATCAGCGTGAAAAGTTTTGAAGTGGTCAAATAACTGGCTGAATAGACTTCCGTATAGAATGATGTGCGACTAACGGGTTGGTTTTGAACTTTCTCTGGTAAGTTCGTATTTCATAAGGCGATTGGAGTTGTTATCGTGCACAGACCTACGGGAAAGATTTTTCTCTTTATCATTATCTTCGTTGTTACGGCGCGTCTATCTCAGGCACAGCCCGTGATCTCGTATCTATTACCCGATATCGGAACGCCGGGCATGAATACCTATATGGAAGTCATTGCCCCGATCAGCGACACTTCCGATTTTGGCGTCGATGGATTTTATTTCGGAAATAGAAGTGATATCATCCAGATCGTTTGCGCTAATCCTTCCGATACGCAGTACGTCCGTTTCGGCCCATGTGTTGTCAGTTGGAAGGGAAGGATGATCTCGACACAAGTCTTTGTGCTGCCATGGGCGAATCCTTCATCTTCGGATTGGAGAAATGGAATTAAAATTCCGATCCAGGTTCTTTTCGATGGTGATCTTTCGAATGCCGATACATTTTATATTGTCCAGCCACAGCATTTAAGCTCATCGATCGTTCTGACTTCTCCGGGAACGCTGGGTTCGGGAAGCGGATGGGGCCAGCGTTCACGGCGCGGAGCAATGATCGTCGATAGTTTGGCTCTTGCTGCTACGGGGACATACACCTTCAGCACTTCCGATTGCGATCCGTTCACGCCGGGTAATCAAGGATTTCTTCCATTCACTCTCATTAGCAAAGGCCGGATCAATATTGCCTCAAGTACGACACTCGATGCAAGCAGCACGGGAGTCGATGGCGGACCGGGCGGCGGCGGCGGCGGAGACGGACTTATCTGCGATACAAAAGGCGGCGATGGCTTTACCGGCGGCGGAGGAAATTCCCATTGGTACAATTCCTGCGACGGCTCTGAACCGGCTGGCGATGGGACCGGAAACGCCCAGAACGGCTTGAACGGAGTGCCGGGCGGTGAAACCAGTTTTCAGAACGAAGGCGGCGGCGGAGGAACAGGACATCCTTTCGGAGCAGGCGGAGCGGCAGGATATTTTTCTTCGGCCAATAGCAATCCTCCCGGAAGTTTCGGCGGTGGTAACGGAGGTCCGCAATGCTGCTCTCCGCAAGAAGGCGGCGGCGGTGGCGGTGGCTTTGCAATTAAAGGATTCGATGGCGGACTCGTTTCGATCCACACAAGCGGTGGAAATATTAACGGGAATCCGGAGCTCGTTCCACTTTCCGGAGGTTCGGGCGGCGGCGGCGGGAATGTAAACTCTGCCGATATTTCCGGCATCGGTGCCGGAAGCGGCGGCGGTGGAGGAGGAGCGATCATCTTATATGGATTACAAACTTCCATCAAAGGCACGATACGCTCGAATGGAGGTAATGGTGTTAACTCCTTCAATAACGATGGAGCCGGTGGCGGAGGCAGTGGCGGTGCAGTGATCTGCGGTGGAAAAATTTCCGTTGGTGTGAATTCGGTAACTGTATCCGGAGGAGTCGGAGGAATCGGTCAGCCCTTAGATGCCGGCCAGGATGGCGGTAGCGGATCGACGGGTCGGGCACGATTTGATGGCCCTGCTCCCGTTCCGATCTCAGTAACCTCGCGCGCTTCAAAATTCGCCGGGCCCTCGACAGATGCCTCCGATACCGTTGCAAAAACATTCACGCTTACCGGATCCGGAAACGGCAGCGATATTCAGATTCTCGTCCGCCCGTTGCATGGGCAATGGTCGCAGGCAGTTGTCGTATCGAACTACGCGCGCAATGGAAATCTTTGGAGCACGACGATCACACTTCCGGGAAACGACTCCGTCTATCTGCTTGCTGCTGCGCAAAAGATTCTGAATCCATCGAGCACTGCATACACAGCAGATCCGACATGGATCCTCTCGCAGTCAGCCGCTAATATTCTGTACGTGCTTTGTCCGCTTCGAGGAATAACAGCAAAAGACTCGACAATAAATTTTGGGACAGTATCGTTATGTGCCGATGTCTTCGATACGGTCATTATCTCAAATAACGGCTGCAGCAATTCTGTACTTTCTTCTGCACTTGCCGATCTTACTCTCGGAGTTTCGATTGTCAATGGCGGTAATCCCTCGCTTCCCGTGCAATCGAAGGATACAGTTGTGCTGCATCTTCATCCGAACAAGACAGGTTTTACTTCTACGATCCTAACTGTTCACACTTCGCTCTACGATATTACGATTCCCGTAACCTGGACGGGAGATGCATCCGCTCCAAGCATTCTTGTGAGACCGGATGTGATAAATTTAGGAAGCATCACTCGATGTGAAGAAGCATACGATACCATCATCGTTCAGAATGTAGGTTGCGATTCCGTAAGTCTTGCCAATGCGCTTTCCGATACATCGATCGGAATTTCTCTTACCAGGTCGCTTCGCTCGCGATTGGCAAAGCAAGGGCTTGATACAATTATTGTTCATCTAAGACCAAAGAACTCCGGCCAGCTCTCGACGGCACTTCATCTGCATTACGGCAACCGCGATACTGTACTTTCGGTCACCGGAGAAGTAACTCCCGGTGCGGAAGCTCTCGAATTTACTCCGGCAAAATTAGATTTTGGAGTTCTTGCCTTATGCAGAACGGTATTCGATACACTTATTCTCAAGAGCACCGGATGCGATACACTTCGGCTTTCGGCGACTATTGACGATCCTACTTCAGGTGCTGCGATCATTCATTTCCCGAATTCATTAATTCCATCCGGAAAAAGCGATACCGTCATCATTTCATTCCGGCCGCATCGAACCGGTACGCTTTCGGCGAACATCTTGCTGAATTATCAGGGAGGCGATTCTTCGATCGGCATCAAAGCATTCGGCGTAAATGATTCGACGCCCGTCGTGCTCAGTGTTAGCCCCTCGATCGAATCGTTCGAATGCGACTCGCGATCATTCTCTATCACGCTAAAGAATCCGACGTGCGATTCGCTGACGCTTGCAGGATTCTCACTGAGTGGGAAAGATACATCCGATTTTTTCCTGCAGTCTTCGCTTCCGGCGGGGATAGCTTCCGACGGTACGGTGACAATTTCCGGATCATTTTCTCCGCAAGATACCGGAGCACGAAATGCCATTGTAACATTTCATCTTGTTCGCAGCGATGGAAGCCTGATCGATACGACGTTGAATCTTGCAGGCCTTGGCGATCAGCAAGATATTCGGGTGACTGTTTCGAAAACATTACCATCGGTGCAGGCATTAAAGACTGTTACGATTCCTATTCTTTCTTTGGACTCCAGTGTGGTAGGGATCACCGTATTTGATTTCGGAGTCCGACTTCATACGGATCTCCTCACTCCGGAAAATATCGATGGCTCTCGCGGATTATTTGCCGGAGCAACGGTCGATCGTTTCACCGTCTTTCACGATAGTGTTTCGGTTCGGCTGCATCTATCCGCTGCGAAGAAGATCATTCCTGGAGAGCTTTGCGCCATCGTCTGTCGTGCCTATGTTTCCGATACGCTTTCCACTGTCATCTCTGTAGCGCGCTCCGGTTTCGCCGATGCATCTTCCACTGCGCAATGCCTGGCAACGACGAATACCGATAGTGTACTCTTTACTCTCGATGCACAATGCGGAGAGCCGTTCATCTCGCATTTCCTTGCTAATCGCAAAGTGCCGAGCATCGATGGCATCACGCCTAATCCAAGTTCTGGGCTAACGAAGGTGGTGTACTTCGTACCGGTGTCGTCATACGTGAAGATCGAAATATTCAATCAGCTCGGCGAGAGTATCCGCCTCCTTTCAGCAGCCGATGAACGTTCCGGAAGCCATGAGAGAATGTTTGATCTTTCCGATCTCCCATCGGGAAGATATTTCTTCAGAATGCTGGCGGATGGGAATCCGATTATCGCACCGATCGATATTACAAAGTAGATTAATCCTTCATCATGGCCTCTAACGTTTTCGGCTCATAGTATTTCCCCGCGAGAAAGACTCCTCTTTGCGACTGAATATTTTCGATCGATTCCAGAGGATTCCTATCCAGCAGTAACAGATTAGCTTTCTTGCCTTCGGCGATACTGCCCCAGGAATCGGACTCATGGAAAAAATCGGCGGCATTGTAGGTTGCGATCCTCAAGATATCTTTGTTCGAGATGCCTGCACGAGAGAACAACTTCATTTCTTCCCATACACAGAATCCGGGTACACCGAAGGGGTCGTTTGCTTCGGCCGGGCTAAGGATCATTTTCGCACCAAGATCATTGAGCTGTTTGATGAGCCGGTAGCGCATCTCCATATTGCGCTGTCGTTTTTCCTGTTTGCGTTTCAGAGTATCTCCGGAGCCTTGATTAAACTTTGCAAAGTCCTCGGTCAAGTCTTTCGTCCATCCGGCAACGGTTTGCTTATCCATAAAATCCAAGCCGGGACGTTTCTGCAACTCGGCGACTGGGACTTGCAATAAGAATACATTGTAATAATCAAGTGTGGGGCAGTTGTAGGTATTATGTTCCTTCATCTTCTCCACGAGTGCCGGGATCGTGTTGCTGTCGGTAATGAAGGCATCGTCCAGGCCTTGAAGATGCTCGATACAGGCGTAATCGGATTCGATGACTCGCTCGATCGAAACATGATTCGGTGCATGACCGACAACGGGAAGGCCGGCCTTCTTTGCAGCCTTCATCAGTGCTTCGAAGTAGAGAGAGTCTGGCACAGCCAGGACTTTCACGAAATCGAATCCGGCATTCTTAAATCCCTGAATCGAATCGGCAAGACGATCGATCGTAATATTCTTATTAGGAAAATAGGTAGATGCGATATAGAGATCGGGCCCGAGCATCTTGCCGCTGGTGATATTTTTCTTGAGTTCGATATGCGAATATTTTCCGCGCATCGATCGGATGGTTGTGACTCCGGCAGCAAGATTAAGGAGCATGAATTTCTCGATATGCTCGGAGGGAAGATGAACGTGCATATCGGTTAGTCCCGGCATCAGGAATTTGCCCGTACCATCGATAACTGTTCGACAGTTCTTGGGAGTCACTCCGGATGAGGCCGAGATTTTGGCGATCTTATCCTTCCGCAGGAAAACGTCCTGGTGTTCATGAAGCGGTGTGGCCTTCTCAGCGGTGATCACGCTTACGTCATGAATGCAATAATCATATTGCTGGGCGAGTATTTTTCCGGAGATGAGAATATAGACAAGGACGAAGAATACGCTTTTTATTATGATCATATTGGAGGGCAAACGATTCGAATGTAGGAGAGTTACAAGAAATGGCCATGGGCATAATGCCGAAATGCGCAAAATTTCGGACTATCCATCATCTGCCCTACTGGCCTTGATCATGCATTAATCCGTCAAAAATCGTCAAAAACCCGTCAAAAACGTCATTTTTACTTTTTCCAGGCTGTAACTATCATCTTTGAGAGGTGTTTAAACTGTGGAATGCAAACAGTTACTGCACTTCCCCAGGCTCAAACGGACCAAGGGGCGAAAGTTGCCAAGTTCACCGCGCGCCCGGCTCGAAGTGCGGAAACTGCTCGTCGTCCTTCCGCAAGTACATCAGCAACCAAAAGCGTGCGAAGCGATCTTGAACTTCTGACAGCATTCCGCGGCGGCGACGAACGTGCCTTTGCCGAGTTCTATACGCGGTATAAGTCCGAGATCTATACGTTCTGCCTGCGGATGCTCGGAGGCGATAGTGCGGAGGCCGGAGATGCATTCCAGGAGACGTTCATCAAAGTGTATGAGAAAATAGATACATTCCGGTACGGAGAAAATGTACGGGGCTGGCTCTATATGATCGCGCGGAATATCGCCCTGAATGTGTACCGTTCGAAGCGCCCCGAAGAGACAATCGAATTTCACCAGGATCTGCCATCGAACGAGCGGAGGCTTTCGCCCGAGTTCAACGGAGAGCAGAATTCACTTCGCATCGCACTCGAAGATGCGATCGCAAAATTGCCGATCGAATTCCGCGAGCCTTTCATCCTGCGCGAATTCGACGGGCTTGCCTATCCGGAGATCGCCGAGATCACCGGTACTACAATGACGATCACGAAGGTTCGCATTCACCGGGCGAAGCAGCGACTGCGTAAAATGCTGGCGCCGATCATTACCGATGAAGCCTATCGTGGCGAAAAATTTGAACTGAAAGAAACTGAAGGAGAAGACGTATGAAAACCGAAGAAAAGATCTTAGATTACATGGATGGAACGCTCAGCGAATCCGAAAGCGGAGAGCTTCTGCATTCGCTTTCGGTCAGCCCGGAGAAACGCGTCGTGCTCGAGCAGCATATCAAGCTCCGTGAACTTACCGGCCTTGCGCAGAAACCATACGCCGTACCCCAGGCTTTGGAATCAAGGTTGGCAGAGCGCATTCCTGCACTTGCCGAGAGTAACCGCGACCTTGCAGGTGGAGCAGTGATCATCCGCGAAACGGCAGGCCCAAGCTTTATCGGCCGTATGGCTGCATCCCTTTCTGGATTCATAGCGCAATATCCTGTTCGTACAGGTTTTGCACTTGCTGCCGCTTCAGTGATCGGATATTTTGCATTGCGGACTAGTGATGTAAAACAGGATCTTGCACAGGTGCCGGTACAACACCAGCAGATGAGCACACCGGCTCAATCTACTTCGCCGGCCTTACCGGTGAGCCCGAATCAGAATTCTTCTAGTGCCCCGGTTCATTCGGATGTTGCATCTCAAGCAGCATCATCTTCACAGGCATCAGCTAGGAACTTCGCCTCTGCAAGAGTCCGGCACCAGAAGCAATCGAATACTAACTCTGACCGTTCGGCAGTCGATCGTCATGCTTCGCAAAGTCAGCATGTAGCTAC
>JAUZOQ010000084.1 GCA_030706385.1 Bacteroidota bacterium
TGACGAGGCTATCGTCGGCCCAGAGTAGCTTCCCGTGAACTTGCTCGCCTTCCATTGTTTCGATCGTGATGCCGGCATTCTCGTTCATTTTGCTTTGCAACGCAGGACCGCTGGCCGCCAGATCCGATAGAAATCTCCAGTTCACCGTTCGTTCTCCGCGCCTGCACGATTCGAAATTTTCTATATATGCAATGAGATTTTCAGCAGCAGTTGCACTGATCGAATAGACCGTATCTTTTATACTTTTACTTTGCGAACGACTGACAATAATATTGACACTTCTGTCCTGTTGCAGTTCGGCTTTTGCAGATACAAATCCTTCGACCAGAGGAAAAAGAGAAAAATAATCCCGCTCGCTGCGATCGATCATTTCACCCAGGCGCGGACTTAACGAATATTGCGCGACCGATGCACCGGATGAAAGCATGAAGAATGCAAGGTAAGCAGTGATGCGTCTCATGGCGAAATACCCTAGTTTACTTTATGGTGATTCATATCACGTTGTCCGAATAGAGCACAACTGCAATCAAGAATACGGACAAGGATAGAGGTAGGGGTGGTTTTCACGATGGGTAGAGGTATGCTTATCGTGCAAGAATGATCGGCAGTGTTTCTTCGCCTCCGGCCGAGTGAACGATGCACGTATATATGCCCGGCGCCATCGATCTCGCATCCCAGATGAACGAATGATCACCCGCACCTACATATTCATCAACGAGCCTGGCAATTTCGGCACCAAGAAGATTAACGATCCGAACGGTTATCCATTCTCTTTCTGAAGTGCTGAACGAAATCGTAACCGATTCGGAGAACGGATTCGGATAACTTGCAGCCTTCATCAGCGAGCGAGAAGAAACCGGAACAGCTAAGGAGACTAACTCCGAAAGAGGCCGCCGCCAGACTCCGGAAAAATCTGTTCCGGCGAAGAGATCTGTGGCACTGGCTGCAAGAGCATGGATTCTCCCGCCTTCGATATTTGTGCTCACCAATGTCCAATTCGTGCCGTTATCGCTCGTCATAAAAACACTGCCCTGCCCTGTTCCGGCAAAGAGATTCGTACCGCTGCCTGCGAAGCAGAGAACGTCACCTATCAATCCCGCATTTGCCGCTTCCCAGTTTGTGCCATTATTCGAAGATCGAAAAACACCGCTATCACTGGCTGCAAAAATATTCGTGCCGGCCGCGCCGAAGGCATAGACATAGTTATCCCTCAAGCCGTCATTGATCGCATTCCACGTCGTCCCTTTGTTCGACGAGCGAATTACGCCACCACCGCTTGTCCCTGCAAAAATGTTCGTCCCGTTGATGAGAATTGCTTGAACAAAATAATCGAGTCCGATACTAACCGATTCCCAGTTTGCGCCTTTGTCGGTTGAGCGGTAGATTCCCATGTTTCCTCCGGCAAAGAGATCTGCTCCGCTTGCAGTAAGATCGTAAACGTAAAAATTGTAGTTCGACTGGAGGTAACCGTCAGCGGTCCAACTGCTGCCATCATCGGTCGAGCGGAATATGCCTACGTCCCTGATCGCAGCAAAGAGGTCCGGTCCGCTTGTGGCAAGAGCGGTAAGGTGTGTCTTTTCAAGGCCTGCATCGCGCTCGTTCCACGTTGTTCCGTTATCTGCCGTACGAAAAACCCCACTTCCATCGGTTCCTACGATGAGGTTCGTGCCACTCGTAAGAAGAGCAGTGACGTACGTATTTGTCATTCCATTGCTGGCCGATATCCAATGTGCGCCGCTATCGACTGAGAGATATACTCCGCCATCCTGCGACCCTGCAAAAAGTTTTGTGCCGCTTGCAAAAAGATTTAGAAAGGGATAGTCTACACCTGTACTGACTGCTGCCCATGTCGTCCCATTATTGGTGGAGCGCATGATCTTTGGGCCCGACGTTCCACCATAGAGATTATTTCCGCTCCTGGTGAGAGTCGGAACGTGTGTATTCCCGAAAGCGGGACCGGATATCTGCCAGTTCGCACCGTTATCGGTTGAGCGAAATACTCCGCGTCCATCGGTTGCAGCAAAGAGATCGGTGCCACTGACAACCAGTGTACTGATCCACGTTGTGGCTAATCCGGTATTTACAGAAACCCAGTTGTCACCACCATTGGTCGAGCGAAAAATACCGCTATCGCGAGAGCTGACAAAAATGCTATTGCCGATGATGGCGAACGAGCTGATATTCTGGATATTGGTTAAGCCGCTAACAACACTTGTCCACGAATTGCCATTATCGAGTGAGCGAAACACTCCGCTCGTATCGCTGCCGGCAAACAACGTGGCGCCATTTGCTGCAAGCGCAGTTACCCAAACGTTCGGAAGGCCTGAGGACGTCCAAGTCGTGCCATTATTCGTCGATCGAAAAACTCCCCCCAGATACGTACCAGCGAAGATATCGGAGCCATCGGTAACAAGGGCCGTCGCCCAACATGGATAGATCATTCCAGTATTGACCGCTTCCCATTGTGCACCATCATCACCGGAGCGGAAGATTCCACCGCCATAAGTCCCTGCAAAAAGATCGGTGCCGCTTGAGGCAAAGCAGAATACCGAACCTCCTGGCGGACCGCTTGTTTGGATCCACTGTGACATGCCGTTCTTCGAAGCGAAATGCATAAAGACAAGGGCCCAGGCTGCGACTACGAGTATGTGTTTCATTGGATTAGCGAATTATCGGATGAGTACCATTGGCAATTTGTCTTCGCGCGCTTGCGATCGAATGACACATCTATAGATTCCCGACGGCAACACTTTTGCGTCCCAGCCGAAGGAATGTTCACCAGCTTCCAAGTCTCCACTGTAGACTAGTGCAACTTCTGCGCCAAGAACATTTACAACGGCGATTCTCACCGCTCCGCGTTCTCCGAGATTGAAACGGATCGTTATTGATTCGGAGAATGGATTCGGATAGAGCGATGCTGCGTCCGGGATCATAGGCATCCGAGGTATCCCCGAAGGCACGAATTCTGAGAGAGGTCTTTTCCAAACACCGGCCTTTGACATTCCTGCATAGATATCGGTGCCACTTGCAAACATTGAAGTGACAGGGACCTGTGGTAATCCCAATCCCCCATCGACCCAGTTACTCCCTGCATCAGTCGAAAAATAGATGCCGTTGCTTGCAGTTCCGGCAAAGAGATACCCGCCACTTGACATTATGGAAAATATGATATCATTGGGCAAGCCGAAGTTGCGCGGACTCCAACTCGCACCGCCGTTGCTCGAGAGAAAAACACCTTTACGAAAGGAAGAAACATAGATATTCGTACCGCTTGTGGTAATAGAAAGGATCGTATCGTTCGTCAATCCGTTACTAACCGCGGTCCAGTCAGAACCGTTATTTGTCGATACAAAAACGCCATCGCCAATAGTGCCTGCAAAAATGTTCGAGCCTTGCAATGCAAGACCATATACCAGTTTATTAGTGAATTGCGTATTCGCCGCAGCCCAGTTCGCGCCAAGATCCGTCGATCTATACACACCGCTATCGAATGTTCCGGCGTAAAGATTCGACCCGCTTACTACTAGTGAGTAGATCGCATTGTCTGTAACAGCGAATGGCAGCCCCATACTTGCCGGAGTCCAACTCGTGCCGTTATTCGAAGTTTGCCAGATGCCTTTTTCTACGGTGCCGGCAAAAAGAGTTGTGCCGCTGACTGCAAGCGTATTGATAATCTGACTATTCAGGTTTGCATTAACAGGCGTCCAGTTAGATCCGCCATCGGTCGTGAGAAAAACTCCTTTTCGTCCCGTCCCTGCAAAAAGATTCGAGCCGATGGCCGCGAAAGAAGGAACGGAGGAACTGCCGAGAGCCCAGCTCGGAGTTAATGAAGTCCAGGTAGTATCGTTATCGGTAGAGAGATAGACACCGGCGTCCGTCGCTGCATAAAGATTTGTCTTCGTAGCCGCAAGTGCAAAGACTCGTAAGCCTGACAATTGACTATACATCGGATTCCAATTCAATCCATTATCTGTCGAGAGTGTAACTCCGGAATTCGTAGCAGCAAAGAAATTATTGCCGATCGATGCGAATGCATACGTATTACCGGATCCGCCGTATTGCGAAGTCCAGGTGACGCCATCATCGGTGGAAAAATAGATGAGGCCGGTTGGATCGCCGGCGAACAAAGTAGAACCATGGGTGCCAAGCGCAGTCACGGATACGGTTTTCGAGAAATTTGTCTCTGACCAGCTTACTCCGGTATCGTTCGAAAGAAAAACACCGCCATTGCCTCCGCCAACGATGATCTTTGTCCGCGTCGATGCAATTGTAGAAAGATCCATGGAGTTCATTCCAAAATTCATGGCAACCCAGTTCTTGCCGCTATCGCTTGATCGGAACACTCCACCGCCATATGTTGCTGCAATGAGGTATGCACCCTTAATGACTAAACCACGTATGCGGTGATTCGAGAGGCCGTGATTGACTGCCGCCCACGTTGCACCATTGTCGATCGAGAGGAACACGCCATCCGAATCCGTGCCGGCAAAGAGCGTAGTTCCGGTAAGTACGAATGCAGTAACCTGAGAAGCTGCAAGTCCGAGATTGGAAGTGTGCCACGAGACGCCGTAATCAGTTGAGCGATAGATCCCTTCTCCGGAAGTGCCTGCAAAGATTGTGGAGCCATTCGCAAGGATCGAAGTGACAGAACTGCCACCATAAATTCCGGTATGATGCCATTGGCTTCGTGCCTTCGGAGAATTGCCTATCGTAAGAACGAGCACTACAGCCAGGAGAACAGCCTTGCTTTTCATGAACGTGGGGTTGAATCTTATTTTCGGGAATCAGTGACAACGATACGAACGAATTGCTCCTGCGAAGCGGTCTGCAAACGGCAGAAGTAGTTGCCTTCAACAAGTGCGCGAATCGAGAGATCGATCACATGATCGCCGGCAGGCAGCTTCCCTTTGTTTATGCTCATGACTTCGGCACCGAGTTCGTCAAAAACCGTCAATTGAACGGTAGATTCGGAGTTCAACGAGAATTCGACATGACAGATATCGCTTGCGGGATTCGGGAATGCTTCGAGTTTTCTGATATCGGTCACGCCTCCATCCACTCCGCTGGGGTCAAAGCCGATACCCTTGATCGGAACAGAAATTGTTCGATGAGCGGCGTCGACATTCGTCGAATCGAGTGTAACGATCCTAAGCGTGTCGTAAAAAGTACCGAAACTTCTGGGCAAGAACTTGACGAACACTGTTCTGCGTGCTCCTCCGGCAAGTTCAACAGGATTACCTCCGCCGCTCGGGATCGAGAATGGAGATGGCAGGGGTTTGAGCGGTTCTATTTCAGCTGTCCAGGTGATCGAGGGATCTCCGGTATTACTGATGCGAAGCGTGTCGGTCAGGCTTTTATTGATCGCAACGAATCCAAAATCGAGTGCAGGCACTGAAGTCGCCGGATGCGCCATGATATCGGAAGGCGTTCCGATTCCGGAAAGATTGACCTTCACCATCTGCCGGATCTGGTCAGTGTTGCTCGCAATGAGTAACGTATCGAAGAAGTTGCCGCTCGCTGTCGGAGAGAATGCCAAGGTCAGCACCGTTGAATCTCCCCGTTTGATATTGAAGGAAACGGGCGCGCCTAAAAGTGTGAACGGTGGCTGAACTCCGCTTGCCGTTCCTTTGAGCTGAAAATTGGGAAGCGAAGTATTGTGTATCACCACCGTTCGGAGTGTGCTTGAATCAGCCTTGACTTTGCCGAATTTTACGGAGTTCGGTGCTACGCTAATAAGCGCCGCAGTATCCTCAGAGCCACCTGTCGTTGTGTGAAGGATCATTCCGTTATTGCCGACAGCTGTACCAGTATACTTATCGGTGAAAACGACGCCGATGAGGTTATCTGCCTCGCCGTATCGTTGAAAGGTCCAGGTCGTTCCGGCGTCAGTAGTATGGATGATCATCTGGCCCGTCCCTACAACGGTGCCATTGTTCTTATCGGAAAAATAAACACCCCAGAAATAGCCGTTGGTGCTTTGGTTAATCCACGTTGCACCTCCGTTCGTTGTTCGGAAAATTCCATTGCCGACTAAAAAACCATTGTTCGCATCGAGAAAAAATACATTAGAAAAATCTCTGTTATCTCCTACAGTCTGCTTAATCCAATGACTTCCTCCATCGGTCGTACGAAGTATCGTGCCAACCAATCCGGCTACCGAACCGGTGTTTGCGTCTGTGAATGATACTCCGTAAAGGTCGTTCGTAGTTCCGCTTGTCTGCCGCGACCAATTCAATCCTCCGTTCGTCGTATGAAGGATGACTCCGGATGAACCCACAACTGTGCCGACATTCGGACTTGTGAAGGTAACGCCCCAGAGCCTGGTGTTCACTCCGCTTGTCTGATTAGACCAGGTTGTTCCGGCGTTCGTAGTCCTGAGAATAGCTCCATTAGTACCAACTGCCGTTCCGGCATAGGCATCGGTGAAGTGCACTCCGTAAAGAGTTTCATTCACTTCCGATTGAAGCGTCCAGGTAGTTCCGGCATCGGTTGTATGAAGTATTGCACCATTGCCAACTGCAGTGCCGGTGTTCGGATCGGTAAACGAGACTCCGGAGAGATCATACATCAATCCCGATTGGAGACTTGTCCATGTAGTGCCTCCATCTGTCGTGTGAAGAAGTGTTCCGGAATTCCCGACTGCAGTTCCATTATTGGCATCGATGAAGAATACTCCTTCCAGTATTGACCCCGTCCCGCCTGATTGTGAAAACCACGTAGTGCCTCCATTGGTAGTCCGCATGATAACTCCGCGATCACCGACAGCCGTGCCATTATTCGCATCGCTGAAAGAGACACTATAGAGCCAGTTGCTATTCGGAGTATTCTGCGAGATCCATGTTGCACCTCCGTTCGTCGTATGGAGAATGATACCTGCTTCGGCGACGGCTGTTCCGTTATTAGCATCGCTAAAGGATAGCGCGTAAAGATAGTTGATGGTGCCGCTCGTCTGGGCTGCCCACGTAATGCCGCCGTTCGTCGTGTGAAGGATCGCACCGTTTTCACCAGAACACGTTCCGGTATTTGCATCGGTAAAGACTACAGCAGCGAGCTGATTCGTCGTACCGCTATTCTGCTTTACCCACGTTGTACCTCCGTTCGTGGTCCGCAGTATCGTACCGCTATCGCCGACAGCAGTTCCTATATTCGCATTTGTGAAGGAAACTCCCCAGAGCGACCGGTTAGTAACAATTGTTTTACTTGTCCATGTCGCTCCGCCGTTCGTCGTGCGCAGCATCGCTCCATCTCCGTTATCCTCAGTTCCAACGACGATTCCGAAGCTGGCACCGATGAAGGAGATCCCATAGAGATAGGCTGTGGAATTGGTAGTCTGATCGACCCAGGATAGGCCTGCATCGGTCGTCCGAAGGATCGTACCACTGGCTCCAACGATCGTGCCCGTACTCACGCTGCTGAAGTGCACACCATTGAGCCTATTATGTTGAGGGTTGAAGCTTGTGTGTGGGTTTTGCCAAAACCATCCGGATTGCGTGAAGGCCGTAGCCGAGCATAGGGTTACTAAAGCAAGGGAAATTGTGAGGTGCTTCATAGGAGTTCTCCTTATGTCATGGCGCAAAGGTACGACATTTTAGAGAGATCCCGGAACTTTTTTCAGAGATCCTGCGAATCCGAACCACTATCGCTTTTTTGAGACAAACAGTTTGTGGAAATCAGGCAAATACCATTGCCAGACTGATGGAAGCAGGTCTAAGTTCGGCAGCATTGGAATAGTAGTATCGGGAGAGGTACGCTATGGCCACGGGAATTTAGCATATCAAGGAAGCAGATAGAAGTGACCCCTACGGGACTCGAACCCGTGCAGCCACCGTGAAAGGGTGGTGACCTAACCATTAGTCGAAGGGGCCTGGATAATCAGGAATTACGCAGGCTTTACGCAGGAATGAACCTGCATTCAGATAGCGCGGCAGTAAAACAGAATTTGTTTTATTCCGTTCCGTTTTTCGCGATTTCCGGCAGCGCAGAGAGGAAATGCGCCATTGCCCGCGAGCGATGACTCAGACTGTTCTTCTCGGATGCTGACATTTCGGCAAATGTTCTGCCTCTGCCTTCCTCCGGTTCGAAGATGGGATCATAGCCGAAGCCGCTCGATCCGCGATATTCTTCGGTAATGTTTCCTTTCACTTCTCCTTCGAACACGTGTTCGTTACCACCGGAATCGATAAAGCAAATAACCGTAACGAATTTTGCTCTGCGATTCGAATTGCCTTTAAGTACGGACAAGAGCTTCCTGCAATTATCATCGTACGTTGCGTTCTCTCCGGCAAATCGGGCAGTGTAAACTCCGGGTGCTCCTGCGAGTGCGTCAACTTCCAATCCCGTATCATCGGCAAGTGCAGATTGATGGAGGCGGTCGAATACGAATCGGGCCTTCATACGTGCATTGGCATCGAGCGTGTTTCCGGTTTCCGGGATCTCCGGAAAATCATCGGGAAGAATTTCTATATCGAGATTTTCTCCGGCAAGAGCGATCAGCTCTTCCCGCTTATGGATGTTATGCGTTGCAAGTATAATTTTCATAAGACTATCTTTGCAACTTCACTGAGCGTGCCGACTCCGACGATCTTTGCCTGTTTCAACTTCGGAATGGATTTGAGATTTGCTTTCGGAACAATGATCGTTTCGAATCCGAGCTTTGCTGCTTCGGCAACACGTACCTCGGCCTGCGCAATAGCGCGGACTTCGCCGCCCAATCCTACTTCACCGATCAGGCAGGATTTCGAATCGAGCGGACTATCTTTCATGCTCGAAAGCACGGCCATCGTGATCGCAAGATCGGCAGCAGGTTCATCGACAGTAAGCCCTCCGGCAATATTAATAAAGACATCCTGATTCGCCAGGCGCGCTCCAAGCCGGCGCTCCAGCACTGCAAGAAGCATGGCGATGCGGCGGTAGTCGTAACCCGTCGTTGTCCGTTGCGGATTGTTATAATGCGTTGGCGAAACGAGCGCCTGCACTTCCAGAAGTAGTGGACGTGTGCCTTCCAAAATGCAGCAGACCGCTGAACCGGACGAGCCATACTGCCTTTCAGATAAGAACACTTCCGATGGATTCGGCACTTCCATGAGCCCTTCGGAAGTCATCGAGAAAACACCGATCTCATTTGTCGAGCCGTACCTATTCTTTGCCGCGCGGAGAATGCGATAGGCATGAGTTCGCTCGCCTTCGAATTGCAGAACAGTATCGACAATATGCTCGAGAACTTTCGGTCCGGCAATCGCTCCTTCTTTAGTAACGTGGCCGACGATAAAGACAGGAATGCCCGATGATTTTGCAAATTGCAGAAGCAGTGCCGTGCATTCGCGAACCTGGCCTACACTTCCGGGAGCAGATTCCATGGCAGAGCGATACATCGTTTGGATCGAATCGACGATAAGAATATCCGGAGAACTTGCGCGGGCCTCTTCGATGATCCGCTCAATATCTGTTTCACCCATGAAGAGCACATCTTCATTCTTCATTAAGAGCCGCTCAGCGCGCGACTTCAGCTGTCGCGGACTTTCTTCGCCCGATACATAGAGCGTTCGCGCCGTCAGCATTCCGCGCACCATCTGCATGAGCAGTGTGGACTTCCCTATTCCCGGATCGCCGCCGATCAAGACCAGCGAGCCATGCATGATACCTCCCCCCAGGACGCGGTCGAGCTCGGCAATGCCGGTCGCGATCCGATCTTCTTCGCTTACCCTGATCTCCGAGAGTTTGAGCGGTCGCGTTGCACCTCCGGATGAGCCGAAGTTTCTGGCGCCTTTGGCTTTGGGATTATCGGAGATAGTCGATGCAATTTCTTCGACGAATGTATTCCACTGGTTGCACTCGGAGCATTTTCCGATCCAGCGAGGAGATATATAGCCGCAGTTCGAACAGACAAATTGTACTTTGCTCTTGGACATATCTTGAGGTGAAAGTGCAAAGTTACGGCTCGGCAATTATTTAAAATAGAAAATCTCCGGAAAACCGGAGACTTTCAACATCAAAACTATGAGCGAATCTGCGTTAGCCTGTCAGTGCTTCACGATAATATCTTCGCTGCGAATGACTGTACCGTCAGAGGAGATCAGGATATGATATCGGCCGCTTGCAAGATTGCGGGCATCGAGCGAAAGACCGTGCCCGACCGGCTGGATGAGTCCGATAACACTTGCGCCGACGGAGTTGAATACTTCGACCTGTACATTCGGGTACAGGCTGATATCCGTATTGATCGTACAGAAATCCTTTACCGGATTCGGATACGCAGGTTGTACCTGATCCTCTCCGGATTTCACGGAGCTTTCAAGTGGTGCAGACATGGTTACCGTATATAACGATAGATTTCCGGCGCGTACCTGAGCGGTGCGCGTAATACCGTCTCGAGGAATGATCGTAACTCTGAAATCGAGTTTATCGGATTCGCCAAGATTGCACGGAAGTGCCTTCAACGACTCGATGCGGAAATTCGCGGTATCGTCAATGGTCAGCGATTCAACCCTTAGAGCAGTGCCATAAGGATTGCCGATGGAAAAGATCTTTTCGGCGCTTTGTGAAAAACCGGTACTGGCAAAAAACAATACTCCCAACAAACAACAACTTTTAATCATTATTCTCTTTTGTGTAAGACAACAGCAAGAAAAAGATGTACACAACTACAATGTACAACAGGCAAATTAATGTGTTAATACAAAAGTATTTCTCGCTGAATAATTCCTCGAATTGGTGGGGATAAGTGGGTAACTTATAGGGAGTTAGCGCCTTCTCTATCTATATAATTAGGGGCCCGGGGCCGCACTGTGTGCTTCGGTGCTTGAAAAAAAGACTCCGCACTTCACGTACGGAGTCCCATCGGTATTCTATAAGTTGTCTCTGATTTCCGGAGGTAGTTTGTGTATCGTGAGAGTATAAAATCGTTTTTATGCAGCTTGTTGGCTCACAGCAAAGAATTCTTCTAATGGATACTGCCCTATCGCTTGCTCGGCCATGATCTTTTGCACAGGGTTTCCCAGTTCCATGACTGTAAAATATGCCCTTATGCGTTCGTCATCATTAAATATCGATGGAAGCGTCAGTCGCTCAAGCGCTTCTTTAGCCGATGCTGCATGAATATTTTCCATCATCTCGTCTCGAGAAATTGCTTTTGAGACATTGGGGGGAATTCTCGGGGAAAACAGTACGGAACAATTTGTGGGTGGATAGCTAACATCCTTGTTCCGCTATACAAAAATACGTTGTTATCTTCCAATCGGTTTTATACTTTTCCCTTCTTTCTCTTGTATTTTTATCCCTGCTTTTTTATCCCTGCTTTAAGTTTATCCATTTCAGTTGCCCTTGCTCTTTTTCTTTATCGCCCGGTCCTTTAAAAACAGCTTCGGAATGGTCGGTGAAAATTTAATATTACGGGCACCTATCGAAAGTGAACCAATCGCCAAATTATTGCTTATATTGGTACGTGCTTTTATGAGCACCTATGCTGCAGAGAAAGCCGCCCGCAGCATATAATCAGGCCATAAGATATTGATTTATAGAAAGATACTGATATGTATACAGATTCGAAATACGAGACTGTCCCCATGCGAGAGGCACTTCCGCCCCAGCAATCGAAAGTGCTGGATTTCATTGAAGAGTTCATAGATGTCTCCGGTTATCCCCCTTCGATCGCCGAGATCGCCGAGTTTCTTGGAGTTGCTTCGACCTTCGGAGTTCGCAAGCATTTGGATGCTTTGATAAAGAAGGGATTTCTGATTAAAGGCGGGCCGGGGTTATCGCGCTCGATCATGGTAGCGCGGCCTTCGATGAATTCCGGTGGTATCCGCCGTTCGAGTTCTGTGCCCATTGTCGGCAGAGTCACAGCCGGAGCATCCATTCTTGCCGTCGAGCATATCGAAGGCTGGCTGGCATTCAAGCCTATTAAAGATCCACAGAAAATGTTCGCGCTGCGCGTTCAGGGCGAGAGTATGAAGGATAAAGGCATTATGGATGGCGATTACGTTATTTGCCGCCAGCAAGACGATGCTATTAATGGTGAGATCATCGTTGCGCTTTTAGACGATTCGGCAACGGTCAAGACTTTCCGCCAGCGCGGCGATCGCTACGAACTCGAGCCGGCGAACGATGCATTCAAGCCCATCCCTATTACTGAAGAAAGCGGCTTCCGCGTCTTAGGCAAAGTGACGAGCGTCTACCGTACCGTCGATGACAGAAAACCGGGCTTGCTCCAGCTCCGGTATAACTAATATACCAAAAACCGATACATGCAATAACAGAAATAATTTTATCACACAGCCAGCACAACAATGACACTTACATTCGAAGCCGCCCCTATTACTACTACTGAGCCGAAGCGCCCGGAGATCTATGCCCGTGAACAAGAGCTATCGGTCCGCCAGGCAAGCCATTATCTTGGAAAGACGCCGTTCCGCGAAACGGGATACAATACGACAACCTTCGGCAAGATCGGATTCACCCGCGTTGAAACGGAGGAGCATGTAACCGAGGATATCCTGCTTCAGGCACGGCTGGATATTCTCTGCGATAAGCTGAGAGCGCGGTACTAGCGCCAAAAAGGCGCTTAGTGCTTATGCGTTGTATGGATATAATGATACTGCGGCTCCCAGGCATCGCTTGCTGAGGGAAGCAGATCGAAGAAATGCCAGATCGAGCAATAATCATCACCGGGACCGAAATAATCTTTGGTAACATGCATGATCTTGCCGTTCGGCTCTTTTCGGAAGATCGAGACTCCGGGAAGAGGCTCGCCTTTCTCGTCGGTAAAGCCCATGTCGCGCTTGAACGTTGTTCCTTCAGTTGAATACAACTTGAATTGCCAGCCGCGTTCGAGCGCGAACCTGCGCGCCGTTTCATGATCGTCAGGTGAAGTGAGAGCAAATGCTGCGCGACTTTCGAAGTGTTTGGTAAACCCGTTGAAGCCATCGCCCCAAAGCGTGCAGTAGCGGCAGGACCTGCCCATGTTGTGGATCAGAACAAGTTCGTTCTGCGATCCGAACATTTCCGATAGCTTCACTTTCTCGCCGGAAGTACCGGTGAATGTATATTCCGGCACTTCCGTGGCCGGGATCCTGCGACGGATCTCTGCGCCCTTGGCGCGAAGCTTCATCAAATCTTCGGAATATTGTAATAATTCTTCTTCAGGTGTCATAAGTTTGAGCCAGTAAAGTTTGTGTCAGATTCTCGGGATAAGAATAACAACCACAGCCGTTACGCGTTCCAGAATTGACGGTCAAGACTTCGATACTGGATGGCCTCAGCTAAGTGTGGATTCTCGATATTCTCGCTGCCGGCCAAATCGGCAATTGTTCGCGAGACCTTCAGAATGCGATCATAGGCACGGGCCGAATGCCCCATCCTTGTCATTGCCATCTTCAGCATCGTCTTCCCTTCTTCGGAAATCTCGCAATAATCCTGAATGAGCTTCGATGAGAGATCGGCATTCTTGAATATCTTATTCTTCGGATTCTTCTCATTATAGAGCTTGTAGCGCTGGCGCTGAATCTCGCCGGCGCGAAGGACTCGATCGCGGATCGGCTTCGAATGTTCGCCGCTTGACTTGCGCGAAAGCTCTTCGATCTTTACGCTCGGCACTTCGACATGGATATCGATACGATCGAGCAGCGGTCCGGAAATCTTGCTCATATAGCGCGTCCGTGTTTGCTCCGAGCATGTGCATGGATGCAACGTTGATCCGAAATTCCCGCAGGGGCAGGGATTCATCGCGCAGAGCAGCATGAAATTCGCAGGATACTCAACCGTCATCTTTACACGTGAGATCGTTACCTTCCCATCCTCAAGAGGCTGACGAAGAACTTCCAGGACGTTGCGCTGAAACTCCGGCAATTCATCCAAAAATAAAACTCCGTGATGAGCAAGCGATATATCTCCGGGACGAATATTATTCATTCCTCCGCCGACAAGCGCTGCATCGCTGATCGTATGGTGCGGTGCGCGAAATGGCCGTGTGGTTACTAAGGGTGTATCAGGCGGAAGAATACCTGAGACCGAATGGATCTTCGTTGTCTCCAGTGCTTCATCGAATGTCAGAGGAGGAAGGATCGAAGGGAATCGCTTCGCCAGCATGCTCTTGCCGCTTCCGGGCGAGCCGATCATGATTACATTATGCCCGCCTGCAGCAGCAACTTCGAGCGAGCGCTTCACCGTCTCCTGCCCTTTCACATCGGCAAAATCCAGAAGCCCATCTTCCTGATGCTGCTTGAAGAGGTCGGGCAAATTTATTGCCGTTCGCTCCAGTACCTGGGTTCCATTGATAAGCCCTACGGCTTCGCGAAGCGTTGCAACTCCGAAGACTTCCAGCTCCTGAACGAGCGCTGCTTCGCGTGCATTCTCGCTTGGCAGGATCACGCCGCGCAGATCGGGCATGTACTTCTTCATCTCGCGCGTATGCAGCGCAACATTCAGCGCTCCGTGAACCGGCCGCACCGAACCATCGAGCGCCAGTTCGCCGAGCACGATGAATTGCCGGAGCACATCTCCATCGGCACCTCCAATGGCAGCAAGAAGGCCGAGTGCGATCGGCAGATCGAATGCGCTTCCCTCCTTTCGAATATCGGCAGGCGCAAGATTAATCGTGATGCGTTTGGAAAAATCGAATTGCAGGCCGGAGTTCTTCATCGCTGCCATGACGCGTTCTTTGCTTTCGCGAACGGCGGAATCGGGCAGGCCGACCATGATAAAATTCGGAGACATGTTTTCGATATGGGTTTCGATCTCCACCGTATAGGCTTCGATCCCCTGCGTCGTAGCGCTGAAGCACCGTGAGAACATCATATACTATGTAGGAAATAAGCGTAGGAAATAAGCCGTGCAAAGATACGAAAAAGAGAAGAGTTGTTTCGAGATATTCCTCACTTTTATGCACCTTCGTGGCCGCATTTTTTTCCAGATCATTCGGGCAAACTTTGCCGTATTTTTGCCCTATGCCCAACCCCCAATCTGAGCTTCGGATCTTTATTTCCTCAACCTTTCACGATCTGCAGGAAGAACGGGAGTATTTAATTAAGAAGGTCTTCCCGGAGATCCGTCATCTCTGCCGTGAACGCGGAGTCGAGTTCACCGAGATCGACCTTCGCTGGGGCCTGACCGAAGAAGAA
>JAUZOQ010000085.1 GCA_030706385.1 Bacteroidota bacterium
TGAATAAATCCGAGCCCAAGAGCAATAGAGATCGCAATTACAAGCAGAATCGGAGGTACTGACCAGACAACGTTCGTGAACCACATGATAAAATCATCGATCCAGCCGCGATAAAACCCGGCAATCGCTCCGAGCAGCACACCGATAACGATGCTGAGCAGTTCGGAAAAGAATGCAACAGTCAGCGATACCCGCGCCCCGTACATCAGACGGGAAAACACGTCGCGGCCGTATCGATCCGTCCCGAGATAATAGGTTGGTTCTTTATGCCAGTCGGATTCATTTGTTCCGACAAGTTTGCTCACGGCGATCTTCCTGGTGTTTCCGTCATCAGTGATCATTGTCATCTGATCGCCTTGGATCGTAAAACTCTGGATCGGAATCGGAATGGGCTCTTTGCCCTGAAGCTCATTAGTCCGAAGAATCACATTCCCCTTAAAGCCGGTAGGCTTTGTAGCATATTCGAGTACTTGCAAGTTCGGATCGAAGGGAGCAAGGAAACTTGCGAATGCTGCAATAAGGATGATCAGGAAGGTAACGATCAGGCCACCCATGGCAAGCCTGTTGCGCTTAAGTCGTTTCCATGAATAATACCAAAGAGAGCGAGGCTTCTCCTTGAGCATTTCCTCCATTGTCTGAATTGGTGCAGCTGACATGAAAAAGATTATTGAAGTTTTACTTTCGGGTCGAGCTTTGCGTACAAGATATCGACTAAGAAATTAACGATGACGAATATCAGAGCGGCGAAAAACACCGTACCCTGGATCGTCGGAAAATCAGAGCGTGGAATCGCATCGAATGCCAGCAAGCCGATACCCGGCCAGTTAAAAATATATTCGATAAAGAATGCACCGGTCAGCAATGCTGCTAACCACGCGCTGACAGTTGTAACGACGGGATTAAGTGCATTGCGAAGCGCGTGACGAAAAATAACTGCCGTCGACGAAAGCCCCTTCGCTTTTGCTGTTCTCACATAGTCACTTGATAAAACATCGAGCATGCTCGAGCGAGTGACGCGTGCTATGATGGAAATCGGACGCAGCGCTAGCGTCAACATCGGAAGCGCCAGATACTCCCAGTGATAATTCCAGAACTGATACCAACTCGATCCGTCCTGAATCACATAACCTGAAATAGGGAAGATCTGAAGCCAGGCGCCGAATGCAATGATCATCAGAAGGCCGAAGACGAAGGAAGGCACCGATATTCCGACCAAAGCAAAGATCATCGAAATATTATCCCAGAGGGAATAGGACTTGATCGCCGAAAGAATTCCTATGCCTACTCCAAGAATGGTGGCGATAAACATTGAGCTCAGAGTCAGTATCACGGTAGCAGGTAATCGCTCAAGAATACTCTCCATTACCGGACGGTTTGAGCTGAAGGACCGGCCGAGATCGCCGGTCGCGGTTTTTTTCAAGAATACAAAATAACGCTCCCACACGGGCAGATCAAGGCCGAGTTCATGACGGATAGCGACTTGTGTCGAAAGATCGGCACGCTGCCCCTGCATCATGCGGGCAGGGTCGGGCAGCAGATTCATCACAAAGAAGATGACCGACATTACTCCGAAGATAATGAGGATCGAGTAGATCAGTTTGCGTATCGTAAATGCAAGCATGAATTTTTGGCCGATTCAGAATTAGCAAAATTACGACTGAAATCGGCATGAATCCCGATTTATGCGAAATCTCGAAGTATCCATGCAATTAACAATTAATCCGAAATCGCATCGTATATTTGTACTCAATCGTTCATTCACATTCGGAAATGGTGTTCGCCGCAGTTTTGCTGCAGCGGATGAAAAGGGAATTCCGTTCAAATCGGAAGCTGACCCGCAACTGTAACTCGAAATAAAGATCCACTGGGCCTATGCCCGGGAAGGAAAGAGAAGCCAGGAGACCTGCCATGACCGAGATTTTTCCATCATGCCTTCGAGGAAAAAGGCAAAGGAAGTGCTACTGGTTCGGATGCTCCGTCTCAGTTTCTTGCTCCTTTGTCTTGTATTAAGACAATGGAGCTTTTGTGTTTTTAAGATATCCTTATTGCATTTGTGCCCTCGTCTTGTTTGCCGGAACATCGTTCGGGCAAGTTCAGGTTACGGATGATTCTCTGCGCCACACTACGGCACCTCCCATCACGGTAACTTCAGATCGCGGCGATGAAATGATCGCCATCCATCCAGCCGATATCCATGTTGAGACCGGACAAGAGCTCAGCAAAAGAACTGGTGCCTCGCGTATCTCGGAAGCACTTGCCATCCTCCATCCATCGCTTGACATCAGAAACTACGGGTCACTTGGCGGCATCTCGCTCGCTTCCTTCAGAGGCCTTCCGGCAGAATACACCAGCGTCTATTGGGAAGGGATCAAGATCACGAACTCACAGAACAGCGTTACCGATCTTGCCTTGATCGATCTGAGTTCGATCCGATCGGTCGGTATCGTTAGCGCAGCTAATTCACAGCTTATTGCCGGAGATATTGGCGGAGCCGGGATACTATTGAAAACCGATGCTACCCTCGCACAATCCGGAATCGGTATTGGCACTTCGACGACAAGCTTTGACGATTTTTCTTCTCTCGGAGAAAAGGAGATCAAACTTGATGCGAAAGCAATGATACTTGATTCGCTTGCCGTCTCAGGAGACTTAAGTTCGGCATATTCCGATGGTGCGTTTCCGTTCTATCAACGATCGACAGGAAATACCATTCGGCGCGAGAATAATGACGCGCATTTACTCAATGCCAACGCAGCAGCCGACTACATACTTGATGAGACTGCATCGGTAAAGGCCTTTTCCTATTTCTCCCGAGCTGAGCGCGGTGCTCCCGGATCGGTCACGATCGATAATCGCGGAGCCAGCAGCTTCAATGCACGGCAGTACGACGAAGATTTTCTTGGCGCACTATCGCTGAAGCATATTCCGCTTCCGAACTTCGAGTATTCGGTAAGTCTTGGGTATCAGTCACAATATGAAACATACGATCTCCCAACCTATAAGGTTGCCGATCAATATCTCAACAGGATCTATTCCTTCATCCTGAAGACAAAAACGTTAATTGCCGATTGGTCCGATCTATGTTCGGGAGTTGACTATACGAAAAATCTTCTCTTCAGCAATGAGAACTCCATTTCCAAAACCGATACATCCGTGCTTAGAGAATCGTACGCAGCGTACATGGCCTTCAACGCGCGATTCCTTGATCATTTTGACGCCACTGCTTCACTGAGGGCGGAACTGCTATCGGATATTAATGTATCCCAGACTCTTCCGGGAATCTCCTTGCATTATTCCGAGCCGAAAACATTGCTGACTCTTGAAGCCTCCTACGGCATGCTCTATCATGCGCCGACGTTCAACGAACTCTATTGGAGAACGGGAGGGAATCTGGCTCTGCATCCCGAGACCGGCATGAGCACTGAATTTTCGGCCTCGATTCCGGTAACACTATCAAAGGCAGTGACTGCGAACTTTCAGCTGGGGCTTTATCGAACACAGATGAACGACCAGATCATCTGGCAGCCTGTTCCCAATAGCATCTACTGGTCTCCATCGAACGTGAAGTCCAGCCGCTCCGAGGGAATAGAGCTCACCGGTGAGCTTGAATATTTGCTCGGCAGAAGCTACAAGCTTCTCGTTCGTGAATCGTTTACACGAGGATCAGCTATTAATCTCGATACGGACTCCTCTTATTATGGAAAAGAACTTCCGTATTCAACTCCCGAACGATCGGTATTTCTTCTTGAACTTTCGAACACATCCATAGGAAGTCTTGCCTTTACCACACTCTATCGCTGGCATCGATATACGGATTTTTATAATAACGAGAGCACCAGGCTTCCGCCAGTAACGAGGATCGATATTACCTTCTCGTCAGCCCCTCTTCGGATGGGAAGCATCGGCCAGGCCATACTCCGTCTGAGTGCGCTCAATCTCACGAACGTGCAATACGAAGAAGTGCCGAGCTATCCATTGCCTGGCAGGATGATCCGGCTTTCTCTGGATCTTCATTTTCTTTAACAATCCATCACTAAATCATGAATAAAAACTCTCTTCTGCTAATCGGCTTACTCTGCCTCGGAGTAGTGTTCACTGCATGTGAAAGCACCACAACTCCTCCAGTAGTCATCACTAAGTTCACCGATAGCACCCTCTTTGCTCTCAGCGAGGGCGACTTCGGGAAAAATAATGCCGAGCTTGACGGGTACTCTCTAAAGACCGATACCCTCAGCAAGAATATCATCAATCCCTTAGGAGATGTGGGTAACGATATTCAGATCTTCGGAAAGAGACTGTACGTCGTAGTGGAAAATTCCGATAAGATCCTGGCGATTAATCCCGATTCCGTTGCTGATCGCATCTCCATAGAGTTTGGAGCCGGATCTACGCCATACAATATGGCAGAAGCGTCGTCGAGCGAAGTGTGGGTATCCGAATTCCATGCCCGGGAGATCGGCATCATGAATACCGTTACCAACACCCTGACATCGAAAGTGCCGATCGATACAACGCTCGCATACCTCTCCATCTACAATGGAAAAGCATTTCTGCTTACGAATACGAACAAGCTGGAAGTTATCGATATTGCAACCAAGAATGTTCTGGCTAATAAGTATATTGGTGAGTATCCCGCTGAGATCGTGATCGATAGCGCGCATAACTCCGTCGTTGTGCTTACCTATGGAGATGCCTTTGGTGCGAAAACACTTTCGAAAATTTTCTGGGTCGACGCTAATACGTTTGCGTACACAGATTCCATCAGCATTTCCGCATCCGATTTCCTCAACCAGTTGATCCCCGCAGGAAGCAAAGCTTATCTAACCTTTGGGGATCGGGTGGATATTTTGGACCTCGGAACTCATAAGATATCTCCATTCATCCAGACGCCATATTATAAAGGCATATTCGATCCAACTGCCAACGAGCTTGTCGTAGGCAGAGGCAGTTTTTCTGCTCCGGGAAATGTCGATATCCTCGATGCTGCGACCGGTGTAGTAAAGAAAACTTTTTCCGCCGGGATTCTTCCTGGGCATTTTGTCATTTACAGGAAGCAATAGGATCCATGCGTATTTTTGCAGAGAAATTATGAATACAGTGAACGACCAATCAAAATCGGAATTCCTGCTTGCTGCAGGGCTTGTTGTTATCGGCATTGCGACACGCCTGCTCTTTAACGCGCTGCATGTCTATAACTTCAATGCCGTAATCGCCAGCGCGATCTTTGCCGGAGCCTATTTAAGCCGCAGCAAATACGGCTTGCTCGTACCGATGATCACGATGTTCGCTACCGACGCGATCTTCAAATTCTACGATCTTCCGTTTATGGCGGTTGTCTACGGCTCCTTTATCCTTGCCTACTTCATTGGAACTGGATATTCCAAAAAACCATCGCTGCTTCGCTACATCGGCGTAACGCTCGGTGGCTCGCTCGTATTCTTCATCGTGACGAATTTTGCATGGTGGCCATTCTATACGACGCTCTACCCGCATACGATAGGCGGGTTGATCCAAAGCTATACGATGGCACTTCCATTCTACCGTAACTCGCTCCTATCCGATCTGCTCTTTACTTCAGTGCTCTTCGGAGGATTCGAAATGGCGAAAGTATTCTTGCCTCGAGTGAAGAAGGAAGTGGTTTTGAATTGATTTTCGAAGGCTCCTAAGAGGAGCCTTTTTTTTATACTCGAATTGCGGATGAAGAAACAGGCTCGGCTCGTACTGGAAAATGGAGTGGTATTTCACGGCGCAGCATTCGGTGCAACCGGAAAGGACCGCACCGGAGGCGAAGTCGTATTTACGACGAGCATTACCGGCTACCAGGAGATCCTGACCGATCCTTCCTATGCCGGCCAGATCGTCACGATGACCAATCCGCTCATCGGAAATTATGGAGCCAATAACGACGATCTCGAGAGCAGAAAGCCATTCGTCAGCGGATTTATCATTCGCGAACTTGCCGAAGAATATTCGAACTGGCGTTCCACCGAAAGCATCAGCAGCTTCTTAAGCGAGAATAACATTCTTGCAATTGAAGGTATCGATACGCGCAAACTTGTCCGCATCCTCCGCTCGCAAGGAGCATTGCGCGGAATCGTTACAACAGAGAGCGTATCCGACAAAGCAATTCTCGATGAGGTGCAGAAACTACCGATAATGACGGGCCTAGATCTAACCAAGGGTGTAACGACTTCCGAAGCATATGAGATCGCAGGTACTTTAGCAAATGCTCCGCATGTCGTTGTTATCGACTACGGTATCAAACAAAATATCCTCCGCAAGCTGACTGCTCATGGAGCAAAGCTTACCGTCATGCCATCGACTGTAACATACGATGAAATCAAAGATCGAAAGCCCGACGGCATATTCCTTTCCAATGGCCCCGGTGATCCCGAAGCTGTAACCGATGGAATCGAGACAGTCAAGCATCTGGTCGAAGGAAAGAAATATCCTATCTTTGGTATTTGCCTCGGTAACCAACTCCTCTCCTTAGCCTTAGGCGGTGAGACATATAAATTGAAATTCGGACATCGCGGCGCAAATCATCCGGTGAAGAATCTGGAAACAGGGAAGATCGAAATCACTTCGCAGAACCATGGGTTTTGCGTGAATTGGGATACCATGCCCGATTCCTGCGAACTTACCCATTTGAATCTTAACGACAATACTGTCGAAGGCTTCCGTCATAAAGAACTGCCAATTTTTGCCGTCCAGTACCATCCCGAGGCCTCTCCCGGCCCGCATGAAAGTGACTACCTTTTTACCCAATTCATGCAAACCCTTGCCTGAAAACGAGTTATAGCTCCCGCTGAATCTCCTGGCGCATCGGTGGACTAACTTTTCTCCCCTGATTTTGTTATACGCTCCAACACGAAAAGGGACGAATCAAAAGTAATGGCAAAAGAAAAAGTTAGTAAATCCAAGAAAAAAGAATCAGCTGCAGCCCAACAGATCGATATTGACTCGACGATCGACCTGAAATCATTAGCCGGATCGGAAGAAGTCACAGAACTTGCAAAGATCCCTCCGAAGATCCCGGTCCTGGCGTTGCGTGATGTGATCATCTTTCCATATATGATCTTTCCCGTCCTTGTCGGACGCGAGACTTCGCTTTCGGCCACGATGTCGGCAATGGCAAGAGAGAAATATCTTTTTCTTGTTGCACAAAAAAATTCAGCGGTTGACGATCCGAACAAAGACGAGCTTTTTCACCATGGCACGCTGGCAAAGATCGTTCGGATCATCCGATTGCCGAACGGACTTGTCAAGGTATTAGTCGATGGCCTGGAACAGGCAGTTGCAAAGAAATACATTCCTGCCGATGGCCATATTGAAGCCGAAGTGGAAGTAATTACGCCCGTCCGGATCGATACGCCGGAGCTTGAAGCGCTGGTGCGCCATACTTCAGAGCAATTCCGTAACTACATCAAACATTCGGCGCAGCATCCGCCGGAAGTCATGATGGCATTCGAGAACATTGCCGATCCGCGCAGAAAGCTATTCTACATCGCTGCGCATATCACAAAGGATCTGGATTCCAAGCAGCGCATTCTTGAACTCACAGATATTCGCGAACAGTATCTGCACATCAGCGGATTGCTGGCTTCAGAGATCGATATTCTGAAGATCGAAAAAGATATCGATCAGAAAGTCCAGACGACGATCCAAAACTCGCAGCGCAAATATTTTCTCCATGAGCAGATCCGTATCTTAAAGAAAGAACTCGGAGAAGATGAATCCGAAGAGCATCCCGAAATGGGCAAGCTCATCAAGCAGCTTGCCGAGGCAAAGCTTCCGCCTCTGGCGCAGACAAAAGCCGATGAAGAGCTTGAGCGATTGAAGAAAACGCCTGCGATGTCGCCCGAAGCCGGTGTCATCCGGACCTATCTCGAATGGCTGGCGCAAGTGCCATGGCATAAGCGTACGCAGGATAACCTTAATATTGGTCATGTCAATAAAGTGCTCAATGAAGATCACTTCGGCATGGAAAAACCGAAAGAGCGAATTTTAGATCATATTGCCGTCCTCAATCTCGTCGAGAAGATGCGCGGCCAGATCTTATGCCTTGTCGGGCCTCCTGGCGTCGGGAAAACATCGCTTGCCCGTTCTATTGCCCGTGCCCTGGGAAGGGAATTCATTCGTATCTCGCTTGGAGGAGTGCGTGATGAAGCTGAGATCCGCGGACATCGCAGAACCTATATCGGCGCATTGCCTGGAAAGATTATCCAGTCCATGAAACGTGCCGGAGTTACGAATCCGCTGATCTTGCTCGATGAAGTCGATAAGATGAGCATGGATTTCCGCGGCGATCCGAGTTCGGCATTACTCGAAGTGCTCGATCCTGAACAGAACAACACATTCAGCGATCATTATCTTGATGTCGATTACGATCTCTCGAATGTGTTCTTCATCACGACGGCAAATGTGTATTACAATATTCCGCTTCCGCTCTTGGATCGAATGGAAATGATCGAGCTTCCCGGATATCTTGAGCACGATAAGCTGGAGATCGCCAAGCGTCATATCATTCCCGCTCAGCTCTCTGCTCACGGACTTACACAAGACAACCTGAAGTTCACCGATGAAGCGCTTCTGAAAATCATCCGCAACTATACGGAAGAGGCAGGAGTACGTGAACTCGTCCGCAAGATCGCAAAGATCTCACGCAAAGCGGCTCGCGAACTGATCACGAAAGATGTTATAGAACATCCTGAGCGTTTCGAATTGCTAGATGTGTTCCAGCCTCTATCCGACGTAATCGTTACTGAAGATGGTAAACTGGAATCGACTTCGCCGAAGATCGTTCTCGATAAGGATGTCAGTATCATCATTACTCCGGAAAAGATCGAGCAGTATTTAGGCGTTCCGAAGTATCATACATCGAAGAAAGAGCTCGAGCCGAAGATCGGCGCAGTTATGGGCCTTGCCTGGACAAGTACGGGCGGAGATGTTCTTCCTGTCGAAGTATCGGTTATGTCCGGAAGCGAGAAGCTTACCTTGACGGGACAGCTTGGTGATGTCATGAAAGAATCTGCACAGGCTGCATTGAGCTACATTCGCTCACGAGCCGAGGCGTTGGGACTGAAGCCCAACTTCACCAAGGATAAAGAGATCCATATCCATCTGCCAGAAGGCGCCGTTCCGAAGGATGGACCGAGTGCCGGTATCACACTTACGATGGCAATGCTCTCAGCAGTGAGCGGCAAAGCGGTTCGAGGCGATCTTGCGATGACAGGTGAGATCACTCTGCGCGGTAATGTTCTGCCCATCGGCGGATTGCAGGAAAAATTGCTGGCTGCACAGCGCGAAGGAATTAAGTGTGTTCTTATTCCGGCAGAGAATCGCAAGAAGCTTACCGAGATCCCGAAAAAAATTCTTGAAGGCCTCAATATCATCCCGATCGAAAAGATCGAGCAGGCTATCGGAATCGTTTTCGATCTTGAAACTCCGGCAGCCGAATTAAAGATCAAGCCTCCGGTAGAAAAGCCGAAGAAAGTAGCAAAGAGTAAGAAAAAGAAATAACAAAAAGCCCCCATGCGGGGGCTTTTCTTTTTGTGTTGCTCGGGGCTCCACAAAGCGGGTTAGCAAGTCGAGCCAACCAACACACTCTTTACCTTCATCTTAATTCAGGCCATTATCCCTGCTGTAGGTTACAAGGTACGCTAATACGGAGACGCTATCGGCGGGTGCCATATGCGCCTTGCCGGCCATTTCATCAAAGAGTTTTAGCCATTCTTCCTGAGTATGTTTGGCAGGAGCATGCAAGCTGTGGCAGCCGGAGCAGTTCGTTGCATAAAGCTGCCTGCCTTGATCGAGCCTGATGTTATGCCATTGCTTATCGGCCCAGGCCTGGTGAGCGGCATCGGAATAGGGAATCGTGCTGGCGCAGGAATAGAGTGCTAGTCCGAGCGCTGCAAAGAGATAATACTTAAGATTCTTTTTCATATACATTAGAATTCGAAAGCAAGAAGCAGGCGCCCCTCGACTTTTTCGTGTTGTTGCAATTCATACTTGCCGCTCTCAGATACTCCGCTGCCGTCACTCCCAGAACCTGTCAATTGTGGCATGACGGAAAAGGCAGTCCACCAATTCGGTCCGGCAAATGAAATCGATGGGCCTACAAAGAATGCCGAATACGATCCGCCGCCTTCGAGAAGGGGAGGCTTCTTTGTCTGCTGCCTCGCCTCGATTCCGATCGTAAATGATGGCGTAAGGAAGTACGCTGCACCTCCGACGAATTCCGTAATATTTTCTGGTTGAGTATCAGTTGCGCCGTTAACGACTCCGGTCACAAAAGAATGGTCGCCGATAGCATTGAAGACGAGCAGAAGATCGCCGATCTGTTTATCCAGAAGAACTTTGCCTTCGAGTTCGATCTCGTCGGTGTTCAGTTCACCTTCGGCATAGAGAGCCAGTCCGACGGGATCGGCAGTTGCATCGAGGAGTTTGTATTTCCATTCGTTCGAGATTCCGAAGGATTGCTCGGTCTGTATAGCGCCATCGGCAAATTCTGAAGCAATGGAGAGATTTAGATAGAGCGATGTCTGTAAATTTCCTCCGAGTCCGAATTCAAATTCTGTACGATTATCGAGACCCCGGTAAAAATCTTTACGGTTGAGTCGTAAAGTATTCCACAATTCGATCTCGCGGCCCCCTTTGGGAAGCACGGCGGATTCGTAGCAATAGGTAAAATGGCGCCTGTTCGCAAAGGAGTCTCCGGTCAGGAGTGGGAATAGTCCCAGAAGGCTGAATATTACTAACTTATTTAATCTCATATAATTAACGCTAATCTCTTTATAAAGACTTAGTCTTTATAGTACAAATATACACAATTGAGACTTGGTCTTAATAAAAAAAGGATAATTTATTAGCTCAAGTGTTGCCGGAAATAAGGGCAACAATTATGCCAGACCGTTATTGAACGAACTTATTTTTTACGTCGTTAAATGCTCTATAAATTATTTCTGTGCGAAGATTACACCGTGCCTATCGTACCATTTACCGGAAGAACGTTCTGATTCTTCTCCTCCTCGGCCTTTCGGCTGTTGCCTCCTGCACGTTATTCCGCAATTTCACCACCTACTTCAACGTCGTCTATCTCGCCCAGCAGCATCTGGATATTTACGAATCGCAACTCGATAAAGATCAGGTTGCTCAAAACGGTGCCGTTGCAGCGATAACGACACATCGCTGGCTGGAAGAAGAGTATCTTGCCCGACAACTCTATAAGAAGCGAACCGGCCTGCCCATGCCGATGGCAAGTTTCAATAAGACGACCGTTTCGACAAATCGCTCGGCCAGTACACTCCATCTCGATTCAGCCATAATTCTGGGATCGAAAGTCCTTGCCGATAAGAAAGAGACGAAGTATATAGAAGATGCACTCTTCATCGTCGGTAAATCGCAGTACTATAAGAACGATTACGCCGGAGCAAAGCGAAAATTCAATGAACTGCTCTTCCGCTATCCGAATACGAAGTATGGCACGGAAGTAGGGATGCTGCTTGCGCGTGCAATGATGGCAACGAATCAGTTCGATACTGCTACTTCGGCGATCGGCAGTGTCCTCAAGAATGCCGAGCAATCGGGTAACACGACCGATATATCCGAAGCCCATAAGGCCTATGCCGAACTTGTGCTGGCCTCCAATCCCGATAGCCTCAGCCTTGCGGCAGAACAGCTTCGGCTTGCCGAGAATGGCCTTTCATCCGATGCTGCTGCACGCTTGTCCTATGAACGGGGAGCGCTATATTTCTTAGATGGGAAGTGGAGTGCTGCCGAAGCGGCATTCCGCGCGACGATCGATCGCTCTTCCGATGCAGGCTTGCAAGGTGAAGCTATGGTTAGTCTGGGCGAGACGTTACGCAGGGAAAAGAAATTTGCCGAGGCAAAGCAAACCTTTCTCGGTGTTTCGCTGAAAACACGGTATGCGAATTCGCATCCGCCCGCACAATATGAATTTGCCTATACTGTCGATCTCGAATCTCGCGAATCCGTCGGCAACGATCTGAAATCGCCGAGTTACAAGTTGGATTACTATCCCTCGGTCAAAGCCACGTATAATGCTCTGGATACAACGTATCGCACGATCAGCCAGGCAATCATGGCGCGGTCGCGATTCCGACAGGCAGAGATCTATCGCGGAATGGGAGAGTACGATTCGGCCTCGCATATTGCCAACATCATTCTCGGAACGAAGGATTTTTCCTCCGGCGAGATGAATGATTATGTTAACGATCGCATCCGAGCGCTTACGCGATTTGCCGAATGGAAATATCAATTGGCGAAAGTCGATACGGTCGAACATCTTCTAAAAAAATTGCGCAGGCCCGGATCGACGATGCAGCAGGGCGTGAACCGGGAAATTCGAACGCTTGCCGAGCAGCAAGTGCTCGGATCGCGGTGGCATCCGGAACAAACTCCCGTCATCACACCGGAAGAGGAAAAGTTGATCGCACAATATGAAGAGCGGATTCGTAAGGAGAAGTCCGGAGGTGCAGTGAGCTCATATAGTATTAATTTTGCCGACACGACAAAATATATCGATAGTATTCACAATGTGGCCATGCATGCGCATTTCGAGCTTGGCCGCGCCTTCGAAAATTTCGTCGAGTATCCTTCGGCCATTGCCGAATACCAGGAAGCCTTGACGTATACGTTTATGCGTCCGGATTCATCGATCAACGGATTCCGTGCTCAAGTGCTCTTCACCTGGGTTGAGCTCGATCACGAGCTTGGCAATGCCGTTCAGCGCGACTCACTCATCACCGTACTGACGAAGAACTACGGCGAGACGATCTATGCTCAGCAAGCAAGCAAGGAATATGCAGGGATCCGAGATAAAGATTCTCCGGGCGAAGTTGCATTCCGGAGTGCTTATGCAACGTTGAAAACTTCAGGATTAGATAATGCGAAGAATGCTCTGCTTGCCATCGTCTCTTCGAACAAGCACGAAGATGTTGCAGCTCGCGCGCTCTATACGATCGGAGTTTCGTATGAGGATAAGTCGCGTTTCGATAGTGCCGTCGTCTACTACCGTCGTGTGATCAACGAGTATCCTTTCTCAAAATACGCAGAATACCTGCGGCCGAAAATGCTTTACGCATTACAGGAAGCGCCGAAGCAGGGCGCACAGAAGAATACGCAGGTGCAACAACAGAACGTGACGGTTCCGAACCAAAAGACTTTACAGGATTCAGCAAGAACTACCACTCAGACTACTCAGAAGCCACCCGTTCCGAAAACGAAAGAACAGAAGCCGCCGCCACAGCCGGTGCTGCCGAAGAAAAAGTAAATCGGACCGAGGGCAACGACTCTATGACGCAAGAAAAAGCTCGATCAAAGATCTACCAGTCAAAAATTCTCTCCAGAAGGGAAATCTCATCAGGCCTTGTTGTTCTCTCATTCCATAATCCATTTGTTGCCGAGACAACTCAGCCCGGTCAATTTGTCAATGTGCTTCCGAAGATCGGAATGAGCGATCCGCTTCTGCGGCGGCCCTTCAGCGTCTATCATTGCGATGGAGAATCGGCAGAGATCATTATTCAGGATCATGGAAGAGGAACGGCAATCCTTGCTCACTCGCAACCCGGAGAATATCTCGATGTCCTCGGCCCGTTAGGCCGGCCCTGGAATTTCGACGAACCGGATTATCGATCGGCAATACTCCTGATCGGCGGAGTCGGAGTAGCTTCGATGCCGCTGCTCACGAAGAAGCTTGCAGCCGAAGGAAAGAATTTTGCGACATATTATGGGGCTCGCAGCGCTTCTCTATTCGCCGATGAATACCTCGATCATGTAGAATACTCCACCGACGATGGCTCGAAAGGATTTCACGGAACCGTGATCGAACATTTGCGCGGAGATCTGAAGGCAGGCAAGTACGATCAGCCAAAACTATTTGTCTGCGGACCAACAGGGATGATGCGCGCGGCAATAGGGCTTGCAAACGAGTTCAAGATCAAATGTGAAGTGAGTCTGGAAACGGAAATGGCATGCGGAATCGGCATCTGCCAGGGTTGCCCGATCGAAACGAGCGTAAGTGAATCGGAATCAACAGGCAGGAAATTTCATCTTGTCTGCACGCACGGCCCTTCATTTGCAAAGGAGCAGATCGTTCTATGAGAGATACGGATATGAGAGTTACCATCGCCGGAGTCGAATTCAAGAATCCGATCCTCGTTGCCAGCGGCACGTATGGCTATGGCTCTGAAGCGAAGGATTTTTGTGATATTTCCGGGCTTGGCGGAATCGTCACGAAATCGGTAAGCTGGAAGCCCAGGCCGGGAAATTATCCTCGGCGGATCGTCGAGACTGCTTCGGGAATGCTGAACTCCATCGGCCTTGCGAATGTGGGAGTGCATGCCTTCGTAACGGAGAAGCTGCCATATCTTGCGAACTTCGATACAAAGATCATTGCCAACATTGCCGCTTCGAGTATGGAGGAGTACTGTAATGTGCTCGAACA
>JAUZOQ010000086.1 GCA_030706385.1 Bacteroidota bacterium
GCCGATGCCGGGTCGGCACCCCTCGCGGGCTTCCTCCCAAAAAAACAGCCCCCCCACCTGGGTGGTCAACTTGTACCGCAAACCGTTGGGGGGGGGGGGGGGGCCTGGAACGTTAGCAAGCCAATCTCTGGACGCGCAGAACTGGTTCACCAACTGCTTCAATTCTGTCCAATTATGATTTTCTGAGTGTAATAGTTATTTCCATCGTATGCCTTTACAAAATAGATTCCATTAGGAATATTATTTAGTCTTATTTCTACTTTTGAAGAGAGGAAAGCGCGTTCTCCAAAAATTTTTTCTCCTAAGACCGTGTATACTTCTACTATTCCTAGCCGACCGATATTAGGAAAGATGACTGTAAAGTCACCGCTTGATGGATTTGGATAGATGGTTAGATTCCTGGCAACACCAATTATTGGAGCAACACTAGCCGCGACTTGATGATAATATCGAATGATGCTATCGGACCTTACGTACTTATTGCCATCCCAGATCCGACGCAGCTGACTTTCTAGATTACTATCCGAGGCATTAGAATCTTTGAAGTTATTCACCCATCCGGTGTCATTCCATGTTTGATACAATAAACTCTTATTCCGATTATTTGAATCATAAGTAAAAGTGTATAAAGCAGAATTAACGAATAATGTGCGATTCCACTCTTGAAATAAGAAACTTGTTAGATTGTTATTTACATCGAAGGTATAGACTAGCAGAGAACTATTCGCCCAAGCGCCAACTCTCCATGCTACCACTGAGTCTCTCGTACGATTATTATTTGCATCATACTTGTAAATACTTAACGACAAATTCGTCCATCCCGTATCGCTCCAGACGCTAATTAATTCAAGACTGCAATTATTATTTCCATCAAAGGTGTATGTATTTTGCTGGGTATTTACCCATGCACTTTGCTTCCATTCTTGATCTAAGAAATTTGTAACATTCTTCTTCGCATCATAAGTATTAATAAATTGCAAACTATTTACCCAGCCAGATCCTTCCCATGTCCGATAAAGTTCTCTTGTTTGCTCATTATTTGAATCATACGTGAAGGAATCCAGGGATTTATACGCCCATGCAAAGCCATTCCAGGCTGTAGTTAAATAACTTGTTCGACTATTATTTGCGTTGTAGGTGGTTGTGGAAAGCTCACTATTTACCCAAGCGCCACCACTCCAGACTTGAGATAGTTCACTTATTTGATTATCGTTTGCATCGTATAGGTAACTACTTCTAGAGGATGCATTCCATACCATGGTGGTGCTGTCAAACCTCCAGCCGTTAATGCTATCTAACAAAATAGAGGTGGACTGTAATCTTTCGGACGCATACGGATTGTTGGTAGTTGACTTACGTCTATTCTCATAATTCCAGTTGTTCTGTTTCTGAATTGAATTTGGAAGAGAAGACGCAGACTCTTGGGCCAATAGATTAGACAAAAAGAAAAGAAAAAAGAGGGTATAGAGGAACATGGCCCTTATCATTAAATCTAAACGAACTAATTAGCCACATAAATTCCAAGTAGCCTCAATCTTATTGAATAAACGTTAATTTATACTACCTTTTCGGATCAGTTACATTTAGAGATTATCTAGCCAGAGTGTCTCATTTGGGGGTTGCTGGATTCCGCTTTTCCCGCAAGAAATGGATTGATGATGTCGATTGCATATCCGCCCCTCCCACCGTTGGCAGAGCTGAAAATGCCGCAAAGAATGCGGCATTTTCAAGATATTCAGTTGGAATTCGAGATTAATTCGTGGGTGCTTCCCAATCGTCGGAAGCCATGATCTTGCCGTCTGAGGAAGTCCAGGAAATCTTCTGGAACGTGATCGAGGTGCCATCGCCATCGACATCAACTCCCACCGTGAACGGCGACTGAACATCCAGTTCTTTCGTGATCACGAACGGCTTATGCATTCTTTTTCCTGTAGGCAATCCCGAGGCGGGATCCCGGGGAGAGACAACGCTGCCGTCATTCGAAGAAGTCGCCATCTTGCCTGTCGGCAATCCGCTGGCCGCATCACGAGGAGAGACGATCTCATAGGATAAGCTGGCAGTACACTTCGTCCTGTTCCCTTTTTCTTTAACTTTCATCAGTGTCCCTTGCGCGTTGCAGAGACTAATGGTGTACTTGCCCGCTTTGAGGCCATCGACCGTCGTCGAGCACGATCCGTCCGGGCAGGTGATCTTTACGATCTTCGAATAGCCTTTCTGGCCCGAGATCTTCAAATACGCATTGAGCGCTCCGAAAGAGTTGGATATCCCAATGGCAAGCATGAAGGCTGCCGTTGCGAGAATTTTAGATGATGTTTTCATGATGGTAGTTACAATGATGATAATGAATGAATAATGATATTGATAAGAGAATAACGAATAAAAGCTTGCCGGTGTGACAAGAGTTGAATTGGGCTCTAAATACTGAGGACTGCCGTTTCTGAGGAAGAATAACCTCTGCATCAAGGGCAGAGATGTTTATGGTCAATGGATGCCGTCGCGCGCTGCGATCTGCCGTACTTCCACGCTGTTGCCATCTCCTTGCAATACCGGGCAGCCTTTGGCAAATTCCACAGCTTCCTCTACCGAATCGGCTCGTATGATGATTAGGCCTCCAATCGTTTCTTTGATCTTGCCGAACGGGCCATTCGAGACGATATTATGCGGGTGAACGACTCTCGCTTCCTCAAAAGGTAGCCCGATACCTTGAACAAATTTGTTCTGCGCCGTTATGCCTGCAATCCAATCCATCGTTTGCTTGACCCAGACTTCTACTTGCTCTGAAGATGCAACTTTATTTCCATCTTCATGCCTGAAGATCAATGCATATTCTTTCATGATGTGTGAATGATTTGTGATTGATTCATTATCAATTGCTATCAAAGAAATCGGACAGTATGCGGGACATTATTTTTCGAAGGTTTCCGAATGCTCAGAATAGCTCTTTTGATGATCCCACTAACGAAAGTAATTCCTGCTTCGGCGGAATCTCCGGGCCGCTTGCTCGAAGCTCTTTCTGGAAAGTGAGGAAGGCCGGCAGTTCCAGAAGCACTTTTTCGTTTTCATCGGCGCTAAAGAATGCTGTATGGGTAAAAGTCCTCCCATCGGCACCAATGCAGGAAGTGTAATTGATGCCTGAATTATTGATCGCCCGCAGATCGGCCATCACCTTCTGGATATTTTCTTGATTCTGCTCGACATATTCAGTCTTTACGGTATATGTTACTCTGACGATTTTCATATTCTTCTAATGGCTGATTATATGATTGAAACGCTAAAGGATTGGAGATTATCCCTCATCCAGAGTCCCGCACCAAATGAAGAATATATGCTTAGGCTACTTACAATCATATTGCTTCTTCAAAGTTTTCGAAAGTTCGTCTAACTCATCCAGCGCTTCATCGCTGATCCGCGAAAGTATTTCTTTTCGCTTCTTGACAAGATCCTGGTATAATTGCCGATTTGCCGATCGGCTGACATGATTCAATTCCACTTCATGAATCGCAAACTCTCTTACCTCCGGATCCTTATCCGTCGAGTACTTCAAAATAACAGCATCACCTTCGCATGTGCAGGTATAGAGCAGAAAGCTGAGTAAATACTTTCTGGTCGCCGCATCTTTTGCAGATGAAAGCTGATCTATTACTGTCTTCAGATACAAGTCAGTGTTAATGGGCAGAAGAATAAAAAGCAAAGCTAATCCCTTATCGACTGCGAGTGCATGAAGTGGAATAAATGCAGAAAAGGAATCGACGGCTATTATTTTCAACGCAGCTGCTGTCGTATTGAGATCGTTCTCGGCAAAGAAATTCATTGTTTGCAGGTAGTCGGCCGGGTCAATATCCCGAAGATCGCACTTTGTCATTGCATCGAGGGCAAGTTGGTAATCCTCCTTTGATTTGGATAATGATAGCAGAAGATGGCCGCCGTCATACAAGAAAAAGGAAGGGTTCGTCGTATCCCGCAATTCAACTCGCAGCGGTTCCAGATACTTCTCCTTTTCTTTTTGCACCTTCTCCCAAAAAGCATCCAGGAGCTTCCCTTTTTGTTCTTGCTGTTCTTTCGATATCTTGTGAGGTTCGAAATTGTATATTTTCTGAACATCGTTGTGCAGACTCTGTCCCATCGAAGCGCGGGCATATGAGACAACGACGATGAGGATCAAGAGATATTTGATCTGCATAATTTTGCGCGATGAATTGTGGTGCTTACCATAGGGTTCTCTAACGTGCGGAAGGGTGAACCGGTTTTGCATATGTGGCAACGGCTTCATCGGAAGGGCTACCATCAGGAGTCCGTTCGCCTCTGTCTTGAGGCTTCGTACATAAATACTCCGAGCGCAGTACCGACATTAAGCGAATGAAGAGCATCATGCATCGGAATCGTCGCTTTCCTGTCGCAAAGCTCCACGATCTCCTTCTTGATTCCATGCCCTTCGGAGCCAAAAACGATGGCACAATCGCCGGCAAGGTCGCAGTCCCAGATCTCCTTGGCGGATTCACCCAATATCGCTGCAATAGAGTGGATGTTCTTCTTCCTTAATGTAAGCAGAGAATCTGCAATTGACTCGACCGTAATAATCGGAAGTTCGAACACCGCTCCCATTGAAACACGCACGGCACGCCGATACCATGGACTCACACTCTTGCCATCGACGATAACCGCACTTGCATTCAAGGCCTGCGAAGTCCGGATGATCGAGCCCATATTCTCTGCATCGGCCACTTCATCGAGTATCACAAAAAGCAAAGGCTTTGCGGAACTCGTGATCAATTCCTCAAGGCCGCGCTCCGAAGGAATCTTCCCCGCTGCAAGTATTCCCTGATGCAAGGAGAATCCGACAATATGCTCCATCTCTTCTTTCGAAGAAAGAAAGATTCGGCATTCGCCGTCCTGAACATGAGCTTCGATGAGATCCTTATTCGAAGTGAAATGGTCGCGAGTCAAGAAGATCGAACTGATCTCCATGGAGGACCGAAGCAGACGCGTTACGATCTTTTCGCTTTCAGCGATGAAGTGATTACCTGCTCTCGGAGTCCGGAGATTCGCGAAGATCTCCAACTCTTCGGGAAGTGCGCTTTCCGAAACGATCAGCTTCATTGACCGAGTTTGATCCCAACTTCCCGCAGTTGCCTCGGATCGACAGGAGAAGGACAATTCTCCATCAGGCCTTGCATCGATGTTGTCTTCGGAAAGGCAACGACATCCTTAATGTTATCCGTACCACAACAAAGCATGGCAATACGATCGATGCCTAAGGCCATGCCACCGTGAGGCGGAGCACCGTACCGGAATGCATCGAGCATGAATCCGAATTTCTTTTGCTGCTCTTCCTTCGAAAGACCGAGCATGTCAAAGATCTCCGACTGCAATTTGCGATCATGAATTCTGATCGAACCGGAGCCAAGTTCATAACCATTGACAACGATATCATAGGCCCGCGCCCTGATCGCTGCAAGATCATCGGTCTTATTCTCCCAATCTTCGACGACTGGAGAGGTAAAGGGATGATGCATGGAGTTATAGATCCCTGTTGCCTCATCGAGTTCGAACATCGGAAAATTCAAAACCCAGAGCGGAGCAAATTCAAAGGCTTTGCCCTCTGTCAGCTTCAATCGCTTGGCGATCTCCGAGCGAAGTGCGCCCATGATCGTATATGCCCTGCTCCATTTCTGGTGGACGGCAATAAGAATAAGATCGCCAACACTCGCCTTCGAAGCGTTTGCGATCTCCTGCATCAATTCCGCAGAGAGAAATTTCTTCGCACTGGAATCGATTCCCGCATCTGTGACTTTGAGCCAGACCAGTCCGCCCGCACCGAAGAGCTTCGCATGCTCGGTAAGTTCGTCGAGCTGTTTGCGAGACCAGGCAGCGCAACCAGGCGCAACGATACAAGCGATAACGCCCTGCTTTGTCTCGAGCGCTTCATTGAATACCTTGAATTCCGTTTTGCCGCGAAGCAGATCCGTCAGAGTCCTGATCTCCAGTTCGAACCGGAGATCGGGCTTATCCGATCCGAATCGCTCCATCACTTCTTTATACGAATATCGCGGAAATTTCGGAAGCACAAACCCAACGTCTTCCCATACCTTTCGCAGGCATCCTTCCATTGCCTCGTAGACGATCTCTTCATCCGGAAAGCTGATCTCCACATCGAGTTGCGTGAACTCGGGCTGCCTATCGGCGCGAAGATCTTCATCGCGAAAGCATTTTGTGATCTGAAAATATTTATCGAGGCCGGCAACCATGAGAATCTGTTTGTAGATCTGTGGTGATTGCGGCAGGGCATAGAACTCTCCGTGATGCAATCGGCTCGGCACCAGGAAATCGCGAGCCCCTTCCGGTGTTGCCTTCATCAGCATCGGAGTCTCGACTTCTACGAATCCTTTCGCATCGAAATAATTGCGGATAGACTGCGTGATCTTATGGCGGCGCATAAGGTTCTGCAAAAGGCTTGGCCTCCGCAGATCGAGGTAGCGATATTTTAGCCGAAGCTCTTCGCCTGCCTTGACTTCTTCTTCGATCACAAATGGCGGCACTTCGGATTCATTGAGGACCTGAATTGATGAAATGAGGATCTCAACCTGCCCCGTCGGCATTTTCGAATTCGGATTCGAGCGCTTCCGAACCAACCCTTCGATACTCACGACAAATTCCGAGCGCAGCCGCTTGCCCTCTTCGTAGAGATACATTGTTGCCTCGCTGGGCTCGACGACACATTGCGCAACACCTTCACGGTCGCGAACATCAAGGAACAGTAATCCGCCAAGATCGCGGTTCGAGTCGATCCAGCCGTTAATAATTACTTTTTGTCCGATATGCTCAGCCCGAAGAGACCCTGCGTAATGTGTTCGTTGTGGAATATGCATTATGGTTACGAATAGTATCGAAATATCAATTGGCACCCATTTGCTCAAGAAATCGGTTCAATTGTGAGTTACCCTAACGTATTTGCCGAAAAGCTCGTTTTATGTAATGATGAAAAAAAAGAAGAAATTATTCATAGTTCTTTTCTCACTTTTTGCCCTATTCAACGTATTTGCTTTCATTCACGCCTATAAATTTACCCATTATTCGTCTGCTTCATCAAGCCCGCGAACTAAAGGACCGGACGAATTATCTTCGAGTGAGAAGATCGCAACCCTTTTCGCCGGTGTCACCAATCCTAAACCTCGGCTGACCAGATTTCCGGCGAAGGAGTATCAGACTATCAGTCTAGTTCACAGTGATACCATAGAGGCATGGAGCATTCCGGCCGCCAATGCAAAAGGAATCGTCATCTTATTCCATGGCTATGCAGGATGTAAGTCCGATCTTCTCGATCCGGCGGCAATCTTTGATTCCTTGGGCTACTCATGTGTACTGGTCGATTTCTCCGGCAGTGGCGGATCCAGTGGCAGAATCACGACGCTCGGAGTTGAAGAAGCCGATGAAGTCCGGTACTGGGTCGATCATATCCATCGGACCACTCCCTCGCTTCCAATATATCTCTATGGCGTATCCATGGGTGCTGTCTCTATCCTGCGATCCCAGGCACTCTCAACTCTGCCGGTGAAAGCGATAATACTTGAATGCCCGTTCGAAAGTTTACTCTCATCGATCAAAAATCGATTCGACATGATGTCCGTCCCAAGTTTCGGTTTTGCGCAAACACTTGCCTTCTGGGGCGGAGTTCAGCATGGCTTTTGGGCATTCAGCCACAATTCCTGCGATTATGCAAAAAAGGTATCGTGTCCTACGCTGCTACTCTATGGCAGAAAAGATCGGAAGGTAACAATGGAAGAGACTCAGGATATCTACTCTGCACTTCGCGTAAAAAAAGAGTTGGTCATATTTGATAGCGCAGGACATGACGACGATATCCGAGTAGAGAAACCCAAATGGATTTCTTCTATCTCGTCCTTTCTCGAAGTGAATAAGTAGAATAGTTTATTTCTTCCTATCCTTCACGCGGATCACGAACTTCAACCCCGACCATTTCTCCGTTATCGCACAGACCTTTACATCGACCAATCCGTTCTTCAAACCGAAATCCCGTATCACATTTTCCGAGAGATCGGTCACGATCTTCGATGCTTTCTTCGGCCAGCCGATCCAGAGCATGCCGTTAGAAGCCAGTGTTGCAGCAAGCTTCGGGAACTGCTTTTCGTACTCCCTAACCGAATCGGCAAAATAGAGGATAAAATCCATTCCCGCCGCCGGTTTCGCGATAAGAGCAACCTCCGGCAGAGCGCCTAACTCCTTCCAGAATTCTTCCGGAGCATTGAGGATACATACCTTCATCCCCGGCTTTATGCCGAGCTTCTTCACGAGTGGTGTTCCTGAGTATCCTGCCATCCGTTTCTTTCCTTACCTCTGTAAGATTTTTTGCTTCTGATTTCTCTATAACGTGATATCCGAAGCGAAAAACAACCATATCTGCGAGATAATTTTCTGGCACGCGGTTTGCTCGTAGAGCGAACGAAGGGGTCAGAGAAAAAGAATGATAATTCTCATAATCGTAGCAGTATTATTTGCAGTTATTCTTTTCCTACTACTTACTCCGATCGTCATCGAACTCGATACAACTCGTAATCTCTATGAAGTTCGACTGACGGCAATAGCAAAGGTTTTCTTCATTTATGAAGATGCGCACTTTGGAATTCGGATGCGGATCCTGGGATTCGAAACGTCGATCTTCCCCCGAAAGAGATCCGAACCGAAGAAAGAGAAGGCGCCGAAGCAAGGCAAGCGGATGAAGCTCTCTCCGCAAAAAGCATGGCATAAGGGTTCGGCTATCGCTCGTTCATTTATGGTTAGGCAGTTCTATCTCAATATCGATACCGATGATTATGCCATGAATGCCCTGCTCTATCCGGTCGCTGCAGTGCTCTCGAAAGGCAGCTGGCAATTCCGGATCAATTTTAAAGGAGATGTTGCACTACATCTGAAAATTACCAATAGCATGCAGCGGATCCTGAGAGCATATTTCTTCTGAACGTTCACATTTATAACTTACAATTATGAAACCAGAGATTGATGAAGTCATTTCGAAGGTCACCGACTTTCTCAGAGACGAAGCAAAAACAGAGACCGTAGTCGGCAAGCAATTTCAGCTCGGCGATTTCACCTGCGTGCCCGTCATCCGCTTAGGTATGGGATTCGGATTCGGCGGCGGTGAAGGCGAAGGAGATAATGCGAAAACAGGAAAAGGTAAGGGAGAAGGATCAGGCGGAGGCGCCGGAACAGGGATCGAACCGATGGGATTTCTCGTGACCAAAGCCGATATCATTCAATTCGTCCCGACGCATACATCAAAAGGCCTAAGCGTCATGTTTGAAAAAGCTCCGGAACTGCTCTCGAAATATTTCGAAAAGAAAGAGGGTAATGGAGTGAAGGCCTGAATGGACCGGTCGTAGCCAGACACGGCAACCTCTCCCATCGAGTAGTCTCGCGCGAGCAGGTTTCCACTAGTTTGGCCGATAAAACAAAAGCCGGACTCTTTAGCAAGAGTCCGGCTTTTCACTAGTATGTATTTTTCTTATGCGTGAGCCTTGATCGCTTCTGTTGTATCGATCCGGACGCTTGGTCCCATCGTACTCGAGATCACTACCCCTTTGAGATAATGTCCCTTCGCTGAAGCAGGTTTTGCACGCATGATGGTATTGATAAACATGTTGATGTTATCGGTCAGCTTATTGGCATCGAAGGATGCTTTGCCGACGGTCGAATGAACATTACCTTGTTTATCAGCGCGGAACTCGATCTTACCGGCCTTGACTTCCTTAACGGCAGTCGCAACATCCTGTGTCACCGTTCCGGCCTTCGGATTCGGCATCAAGCCGCGAGGCCCGAGCACTCTTCCGAGCTTACCAAGTTCGCCCATGACTTCCGGAGTTGCAACGATAACATCGGTTGCAGTCCATCCGCCTTTGATCTTCTCAATGATCGTCTCGAACCCGACTTCATCGGCTCCTGCTTCGCGTGCAGCGGTTTCCTGATTCTTTGTAACAACTGTTACGTGAACCGTTTTGCCTATGCCGTGCGGAAGTGCAACGGTACCGCGGATCGCCTGATCGGCTTTGCGCGGATCGATTCCGAGATTGATCGCGATATCGATCGATTCATCGAACTTAGCCGAAGCAAGCTGTTTGACTTGCTTAACGGCATCGCCGATCTGAAGCGGTTTATCGCTCGTAATTTTCTTCTTTAGGTTAACGTACCTTTTTCCGTGATGTGCCATGGTATTATCCCTCCACTGTTAAGCCCATTGAACGGGCAGTACCTGCTACCATGCTCATCGCTGCTTCGATCGAAGCGGCATTGAGATCCGGCATCTTTAATTCGGCGATCTCACGAACTTGCTTCGAGTTGACTTTGCCGACCTTTGTCCGGTTCGATTCCTTCGAACCCTTTGCAAGCCCCGAAGCCTTCAGTAGCAATACTGCTGCCGGAGGAGTCTTGGTAACAAAGGTAAAGGATTTATCCGAATAAACGGTGATAACGACGGGCGTGATCATTCCATCAGCCTTTGCCGTCTTTGCGTTGAACTGCTTGCAGAACTCCATGATGTTCACGCCCTTTTGTCCGAGAGCGGGACCGACCGGCGGAGCAGGCGTAGCCTTCCCTCCGGGGATCTGCAGCTTAATGTAACCTGTGATCTTTTTAGCCATTATTGTAGTATTTTAGTGGTAATTGGCGTCCTATCCTGGCGGACCGGACTCCCACATTTTTAGAGCGGTGATATAACGGTTTTTGGTGGAAAAAGTTCATAAATCCATATCCAAACGCTTCCCGAGAGCCGTAGTCGCCAAAAATGCTCAATTTCTTGCCCGAGTGTAACTTTCATCCAAAAAGTGCATTCTATAGTGCAAGAATGGTTATGTATTCACCTCTGTCTTAAAATCCATATGAAAACACGATATTTCAGCATCTTCGCAGTTCTTCTTTTAGCACTTGTGGCTTTGCTGGGAACAAGCGCTACAGCACTTGCTCAGGTCGATAGGCCCAAGAGCGACACGATCAGCCTGGCAACTTTCTCAAAGGATAGCCTTGGCTTCCAGCTTCAGGATTTCGGAACGCTCAACTCAGGCCAGACCGAATGCCACACGATCTTCTTTCAGAATAAGACGTCGAGTGTAGTAGTTATTAAGTCGGTTCGTGGCGATGGCTTCACTGCTACAGCGATACCGACGCTTCCGATCGTATTGTTGCAAAACGAGATCGTCTCCTTGACAAATCTCTGTTTCACCGGAGGAAATTCGACCTATGCTACGGTATACGGATATCTCTCCGTCGGCTATACCGTCAACCAAACGGATTACGTTATCAGTGCTAAAACACTGGGGCATCAGGTACCTGACACATTGCTGAACAAGCCATGTGTCACGATGACGCTCGATAATAACGTATTCGGCCCGATCATCATGGATGGAGATGTGAGCCATACCGTAACGATTACCAGCAACCGCCATGAATCCATTGTCATTAATCAACAGACAGATTCGATACATGCAGATGATGCTGCGTTCCATATCACGGGCATCACATTCCCATACACGCTTTCGGCGCTGGAAGTGAAAACTTTTACCATCACGTTCAGCCCGCGTTCGAATGTTCCGAATGTCGTCTACCGGTATGTCGGAAATCTTCGTTTCTATGCTGCTAATTGCAGCGAACCGAGTTTCGATCTGATCGGTGTTGCAATTCCTCCAACCGATCCGAATACGCCGACCGATCTCAACGCAGGTACGACTGACGTGCTCGCCATGATCAGCGATAACACCGTAACGACACAGACCTTCAACTTCAAGAATAGCGGCTCGACGAACTTGAAGATCACCGGAGTCTCTTTGAAGAACGGTAAAAGTTTTGCCATCACCGATATTCAACCATCGAACACACTGCCGTTCACGCTCACACCGGGACAATCGATGTCAGTCACTCTTACAATGACAACCGTCACCAACGGCGTTTATTATGACGAAGTGATCATCACTGCTGAAGCAGGTATCATCTCGATGAACTTCGAATTGCAGGGACTTCGCACGAATGGTACGGCTGGCGTGAATACGAATGCGACCGGATTGCAGAATGTATCCATCTACCCAAATCCGAGTCACGGAGATGTCAGCGTTGCAATGCCCGGCATTCGAAATGCAAGGATCGAAGTGCTCGATGTCTTAGGCAAAGTCATTGCCAGCACAACAGCTTCAGATCTCTGGAATTGGAAATCGACAGCTCCGGCAGGAACATACGTCGTTCACGTCAGCGGAACCGATGCCTCCGGCAAGGCTTTCCAAAGCTACGACAGATTTATCATAGAGAAGTAACCGGTATTCGTCACATCCGGCAAGAAAGAAAGTCCCGCATTCGTGCGGGACTTTTTTATTGAATTCTTTGAATTTCATTCCTACCGCGAATCCAAACTCATCGCTTCACAATTCTCAATTCCCAATTCTCCATTCAAAAAAAAGCCCATCCTTACGAATGAGCTTTCCTTACACAACATGCACACCTAAAGGACCAATAAAACAGAAAGGCTACTAACAGAAATTGGGAAAAACTTAGCAATTACGGCCTTTAGTAAACTATTTACATCGTCCTGTAATAAACTTTAACTCCTTCACTTAGCCTTCCCTATCGCGGCTCCGCCTGAAAGTACTCATTTCTATGGGCTTACAGGTTCCAACATTCCCTTCAGGCGGAGCCCTACCCTCTATAATGCAATATCAGTGCCATAGAAATGCTCCTCCCAAATCAGGCATGAAAAAAGCCCATCCTTATGTAGACGGGCTTTCTCTTCTTCAAAGAGTTTGGAGGTTGATCGCTACTCAACGACCAATATCTTTACGATTGCAGTCCGATCAGCCGTTTGCAGGCGGCAGAAATACACTCCTGGTGGTACATATGCGCCAGCATCATCTCTGCCATCCCAGAAGGCAGCATGACTTCCTTTCTCCAATTTTTCTTTTGCAAGAACTCGCACTTCCCTGCCAAATTCATCATCGATCACAAGTGAGTATGGCGCGTCTTCAGTGAGTGTAAATGATAATTTGATTGCCTTCGCGACAGGAGTAAAGGGATTCGGATAGATATCGCCGAATCCAAAATCCTGATTAGCCGGAGGAGTAACTCCGGAGTGAACACTCTGCAGGCTTCCGGCGATCACTCGGATCATCGGCATAAACGAACCGGCTTTAATGTAGGGCGCAGTTAAGGTCGGATCCCAGCTGAGTGCCTGATTCGAATGGCCGCTGACATTTGTTGGCCAGAAACCTATCGGTGGCATCCATTCCGACCAATTCCCGCTGCCAGCCATTGTTTCGACTGCAAATGCACAGCTCACATCGCCATTATTCTGCGTCGGCGACCATTGCGTTCCATACGGGCTTGAGTACAACGGAGCGATCTGTTGCCTTGAATCATCTGCAACAGTTATGACACCGCCGCCGCGCGAAAGATCTCCGCCCATCGTCATCGTATTGAGCGAGAGCTGGCTCACCGACATCCAATAAACTCCGCGAGGCAAGACGATTGGCTTGGGAAAAAAGTATGCCCAGAATTGATTGAACAATCCTCCTTGCCTGGCCTCCTCGATAGTAGCCGGACTGCCTGACATTTGAACCACCTCCCCTGGCACGCAGGAGTTCGGATTACCTTCCAGAATCGAGATGCGAATCGCATCCGGAGCAGGGTTGCCGCCTGCAAAGTATATACGGGCTCCCTGAATCGTATCGGCAAATGGCAACGTGAATTTTACGGCATAACTTCCGCTGCCGTTCTGAAATCCTATTCCGGCTCCGGTAATCTGTGCGATAAACGGTATGTCGTTACCACCTCCTGCATTCGGACTGATCCCTGCATCGTCATATGCAAATTCCTGAAAGGCAGAATTATCAGTGCCTGTTTCAATATTGGAGAAGTAGGTGGAGAACGTCTCATCATCCTGGGTGTACTCATCGAATGACGAACTCGAAAGGGATCCGGTGACGGTGAACTTCGAAGAAGTCTTGATCACACTCTGTGCATTCCAATCCGGCATTCTGATCACGGTATCACCGCCGGCAGGCATTGAATTTAACGGCATTGATTGGAAATAAACAGAATTCCCGCCCTCGTCAGTAATCTCTGCTTTGATGGAGGTGGGTATACCAAATCCCTCTGCGATACTCCTGATTCCAAGATATACTGGAAGGGCTGCAGCAGCTGAAAATGGAATTTTTGTGTATGGCGTGACAACGCGCGCCCACTTTACTTCCAGCTCCGGACGTCGCGGTATCATGAGTGTGAAATGATCGATGTACCATGGATCGTTATCATCTGCCGGAGAGATTTTTGCCGAGTTGTTATTTGCTTTGAGGCGCAAACGATATCGAAAGCCATCGGTGAAGTAGTTTCGATCAAGCGGAATTGTCTGCGGCTGCCCGTCGGTCAACCGAATCGTTGCCGAAGTATCGGTCATCCAGATCCAAAAACTTTGGA
>JAUZOQ010000087.1 GCA_030706385.1 Bacteroidota bacterium
CAGACTTCCTTGCAGGCAAGCCACGTGAGCTTGACCTTGAACTTGGCCGAAGCTTTCGATCCACTCGGCGCTTTGATCGGAAGCAGATAGACGACTTCGGAATCATATCCGTAGAGAACTGCATCGCCAGTCACATATTTATGCGGCGTGGGGAAGCGCAGTTCACCCGCCGAATATCCGTTAGCATCGATCAATTCAACGGTCATCGGAAGTCCTGCGTCTCCGGGATTTTTCCAATAGGCATGCCACTCCGGTTCCAGATCCAACTTTATACCCAGCGTAAATCCTTTTCCGGGAGTAATATTTCCGCTCACTAACGAGACGTGCGATATCGGCTTGCCCTTATATGTCTGAGAAATTGCCGGCATTGAAGTCATGAAGATCAGGAAAAATGCCAAGATCAGTTTTCGTGTTGACAAAAAGAGATCGGGTCGTAATCTCTTCACATTCCTGGTCGATCTGTATATCGGCATTCGTTGTTTTCAGAAAAATATCCTGGACTCACTTTTCTTAGCGAACGATCGTCACCTGCCTCGTCGCCGTAGTTGCCTCCGTCTCCAGCCTGCAAAAATATTTTCCTGCCGGCAACGATGAAGTGTTCCACTCGGCTTGATGAACTCCTTCATCCACGGTCCCGGTGAGAAGCGTTGCTACTCTCGACCCGAGAATATCAAAAACATCAAGCGAAATCCGTTCTCTCCTGACTAAACGGAATTCGAAGGTCGTCCGAATTCCGGCAGGATTAGGATAATTCACGAATGAGGAAATGTCATCAAGACTTCTGGCTTCTCCATCAACAGAAGAGGTAGAAATAACAAATGCACCGGCGATGGGAAAACTTTGGTTGCGGCGCACGCTATCTTTGTCGAAGACGATGCTGTTACTGATCACTCCTGCAGGCTCCTGCGGCTTCGGCGGGAGGCCGGTCCATGAGAAATCCGGAATTGAGACTGTCTTGGAAATCGTATAAACAATACTGCCGGGCCTGGGATGAAAATTCCCATACGCTGCACCGATAAATCTTGGCTCCGCTGCATTGATCAGGTTATCATGGTATAGCTGGGATGCATTGCACGTCGGATTAGATGCAGCGCATCCGGAATTCTCGTCAATTCCCAGAGCCTCCGATTTTCCGTTCCAGATAATGTTGCCTTTGATCCTCACATTATCATCAGCCAGTGAAGGGCGCGGGCACACAGCGTTAAAGGCGAGTGGAGTCACAGGGCCTGCAACAATAAAATGCGATACGGCAGATGCCGAATCGGGAGAATTGTAAAAGAGATTATTATAGATATAAATATTCTTGTTCGGGATCGGAGCAAGATCGCTATCGGCGCGATCGACGTACCGGTACCATGTTCCCCACGCTCCGGAATCGATCAACTCATGGCCAAAGTCACGGTCGACCGAACAGGCACGTTTGGCTTGACTCAGTTGGACAAGTGCAGTTTGCATACCCGTTTGATAGAGCGTGTTGAATGCGAATAGGATATTGAATCCTCCGCTGCAAGAAAATCCTGAATGCTGGGTATGATGAATAATATTATTGAAACACTTAATATCATAGATCTCATAATGCAGCCATGGCAAAATCATATTATCCAATCCCCTTGTCGTATCGCTTGCCCAGCAGGTAATTCCGCCCATTACTCCGTCATGGATCGTATTCTCTTCGATGGTAAAGTATGCAGTCCCTCCGCGCAGGAGTACACCTTCGCCGCCGAAATCGTGGATCCTGCAATCCCGCACGTGTCCGTACTGAGTCGCATAAAAATCGATGGAGCTTCCTGCACTACGCATGAATTCCGAATGCTCAAAATAGATATGCTGACACTGGTAAAGGCTGGCCCCATATTGAGCTGCGATAGAATCGGAGCTGCTTAACCGGCAATGGCGGAGAAGTATGTGATCGCTTGTTCTGAAACTTGAAACGTAGGATTCCTGACTGGCGAGAATCGTGATGTTGAGAAAATATACGAACTGGCAATTCGAAACTGCAACCGAAGGAAATACGACAGATCCGGTATCATCGGCAGCTTCGAAGATGATGGGGTAATCCGAAGTTCCGAAGGCCGATTCAAATATCGAGGGTACACTATCAAGCGAATAGACTCCGGGAGCAAGCATTATGTGATAGCCGGTATTGTTCAATGGAGCATCTTTTGGAACCAACGCCCAGGCCCTGATCACCGATCGGAGCGCCAAGGCTCGAGTTGCTCCTCGACCGGGTGCGTCGCTTCCATTGGAAGGATCAACCCATATCTCCGTCAGAATAGGATTACCTATCGGATAATCATTCTCAGCCCGAACAGTCCGGCACAACGAAAGAGCACTCAAAATGATACAGAACGCAAGTGTGTGTTTCGACATCGATTCCATTTTTTATTTCTCCTCAAAAGAAATCTGTGAGACTTTACTTCTTACCCCGTTTCTTACAGGCAAGATAACATCAACAACTCAAAATCAGGACGGGACTAAAATACTAATATTTGGCGAGAATAGTTCTATCGCAGATAACTACGCCGTTTTCTCTAATTTTTCGATCTTCTCGGTTTTCGGATCGCTGGCCATGAAGGATTCTTCGCCTTCATCGAGATGCTCAAGATTCGATTGCAAAAAGGTGAAGGCTTCTCGTGGCGAGTCGCTAAAGTGCAAAAGTTCGAGATCTTCGCTATCGATCATTCCTTCATCGGCCAGGAATGACAGATTCAGCGCTTTATTCCAGTACTCGCTTCCGTAGCAGACGATCGGCATTTTCTTCTTGATCTTGCCGGTCTGGACGAGCGTCAGGACTTCGAACAGCTCATCGAGCGTTCCGAAACCTCCGGGAAATACGACTAAGGCCTTGCCCAGATACGCAAACCAAAATTTGCGCATGAAGAAATAATGGAATTCAAAATTGAGTTCTTCGGTAATGTAGGAATTCGGCATTTGCTCATACGGCAGGGCAATGTTGAAGCCGATCGATCTTCCTCCGGCAAGTGCAGCACCCTTATTCGCCGCTTCCATAATTCCGGGTCCGCCGCCGGAGCAGACAACATAGCGCTGCTTAAAACTCTGTGTACGGATCCGCTCAGCGCTTACGAATGGGATGCGCTCGACCGGAGTTACGCCTTTCTTCGCATTATCCCGTTCTTCATCGCGGGCGGCGACTCGAACTGACCATTCGGTCAGGAGCCGCGATAGCTCCACAGCATCTTCATAATAGTGTGCCATCCGATAATGCACTTCCGCGCGTTTTCTGGCAACCTCAAGTTCCTTCTGAACATCTTCGGAATTCGAGCGCGTCCGTTCGATCAGCGATCCGGTGTTTTCAACCTGGGATTTCAACGCTGAGGATTCTTCCAGGCTTCGGACGCGGGCACTGCCGAAGAAAACGATCATATCCTTGATTCGCTCGCGATTGAGACGCGATCGCGGCTCCATATACTCTGCCATGATGCGAAGAACCCTGGCTTCAGGACTGGTGAGAAATTTTTCGTTCAGATATGCTTTCTCGGCACGGTGCTTTAATGCTGACATAATTGCTATGATCGTATTTCTGCAATAGTTAACGGAAGTCGGATAAGGAATGATTCAGAACTACGCGATTAAAAAAACCCGCCGGCAGGCGGGTTTTATTGAATGATGTTCCATTATTGTGGCCTACTGAAGCCTTTTGATCACCAAATGTGCGGAGGCGGGATGGGTGCCTCCGGCAACCGGAGTAATTGTCAGTGCTGTCGGATTACCTGAAGGGTTTACAAGTTCAAGCGTAGAATTGCTTGCCGACGTTGTCACAAGGCACATTCCACCTATTTGGCTTGTCCCCGTGGCTCTGCCGGAAACGGTGCTCGCCACTTCGACGCCGTTAAGTCTCAACATGAGCTGGCCCGGCTCATTTACACTTACCTGAAAATACACTTCGTATGTACCGATGGCCGATAAGTTAAACATTGAAGCACTGACTCGGGTGATGACCCCAGACCCATCGGTGGGTCCGTTCTGTGGAAATTGCACAGCGGTGGCGGGTGCTACAGTGGCCGGATTATCTCCCGGCATCAGCGCGTAAAAATCGGCGTAACTGGGAGCCAGTACCTGGCCGATACTATATTTCTTCAGATCGCCGTTCGTACCGGCGATGACGAAACCATCTTGAGCAGTCAGGGCCGGAGAAGTCTGCGAAACACCGGCCAAGGTATTGATGCGGACATTGGTCGTTCCATTACTCGTCGTGCTCGGTACGGTCCCTCCTACATGAAGCAGTGCCTGGGGAGTGAACGGATTGCCATCGGCACTCAGGCCGAGATTGCCGCCTGAAAGAAATCGGGCACGTTCAAGATTATGCGTGCGAATGACGAAATCGGCAACGTCATTGGTACCCAGGAAATTTGTAGCAGGATTCGTACCTGTATTTCCCGATAGCGCCCATCCCGTTGCGCCCCAGCTTGTGCCATTGTAGACATCGAAGGTATGCGTTGTCGTATTGTAAGTGATCAAGCCCTCCGGTGGTGTGCCTCCGCAAAGAAGGATCTCTTGTGCCGCATTCATGCGAGGGACAAGAAAACCTTTTGTTGTCGATGAAAGATCGAGCAGAGCACAGGTATTTGGTAAGATGGATGTAGTATTGATGCCAAGCGAACCTGATGCATTCGTTAAGAATACATGCGATCCGGCATTATTGTCGAGATCAACTTGTGTACCGCCAAGAACGCGCTGTGTCTGGGCTTGCGCATAATTGGCAAAGTACAAACCGAAAATGAATACAAGTAGAAAGATACGTTTCATTGATTTATTGATATGTTTAAGAATTTAAAAGATAGCTAGCCCCACAAAGATATGGTAATTTGGAGCAGATCTGCCATAAATACAAAAACCCTACTCCCGAAACAAGAGCAGGGTTTGAACGACGTTTCACGGAATGTGACGTTAGTTAGCCTTATAAATAATCTCCCGCGAAGGCTTCTGCGGTTGTGATAGATACTGCTCCAAACGCTCGAGACGCGCTTTCATGGTCGCAACTTCTCCGTTTTGCTTTTGCAGTTCATTCACTTGCTTCTGGAGAGCATCGATCTCGGCCTGCTCACGGCTCATGATCTCACTCATTGCTTTCGCATTCAAGCCCACTGCCACCTTAATGTACTTAACACCCTCGAGAGTCGATGACGTCCAGGCCCTTCCGATGACCATTGTGAATTGTTCGGCAGTGATCTTATCGGCTGCAACTGCCACACCGATACCATCATTGTTGCCGGAGGCGAGAATGAAATCGCCTGCATTCACCACTCCATTCACTTTCACCGGAACCTGCCCCAGAAAACCGACCTTATTGTAGAGAGCCTCTTCTCCTCTCGGCGGAACATTGCCCAGAACAATAGGAGCAAGCGAAATTGAAAATACTGCCTGAGCATCCTGCGTATTTCTTGAGATCAATCCGTTCTTAAGGCCGACGATATCTCCCGGATACAAGTGCTCTTCCGGATTCTCGCGCTTCAAAAATTCTGCGTAATCTCCGGATGACGATTGATAGGAAACACCGAGGCCTGTCGTAGTCTGAATACCGGTGGTGATTCCGTATTGCGTTTGATCGGCAACAAGCGTCGCAACCTGAGCGGCCCAACCGACAGCGTCAGTTGCATTGATGAGTTCAAGAGCATCGGCAACTCCTACGGCCGCTTCTGCAACTGCTGCGACTCCTTTTGCGATATCGATCGCAAGATTTGCAGCATTGATGGGATCGGCAAACCATTCGGAATAGGATTGTCCCTGAATGCTTCCACGCCAGTTCCCGCCGCTCGTGCCGTCATAAAAATCGGCAAAGTGAGTCGTACTGCTAAGGCCTGAACCGCTTTCCTCTTTACAATACACGGCCATTCCGGCATGACCGGTTGTGCTGACTGTCATTGCATATTGAGCCGTGTTGCTTGGCGTAGCATTGACAGAAAACTGTCCGCTTCCTTCATTGATTGCGGTGTTGCCAACATTAAGTGTCAGCGTGCCACCTCCGTTGATCGTCGTATTGCCACCTGCGATCGTCGTATTACCGGAATTATCGATGGAGAATCTCTGCGAATTGTTCGTGATGAGAGCTACGGTGTTACCGTTCTTCGTTCCGATATTCACAGGAGCATCGGTGACGATCTGATGTGTTGCGCTTGTACCGTCAAGCCAGATCGATCCGCCAATCTTCTCGCGTCCAGTCACCAACAGATCTCCATTAAGCCTTTCATCCCATACTGCATCTGCGGCAACATTGGCGACCGTTGCATCAGCCACACCATTGACAACGAGGACATTGTCAGTTGTCGCCACACCCGGCGTAACAGAAATTCCTGTGTTCGAAGTCTGTGTCATGATCGAATTGCCGATCTTGAAGTTATCCGGCGTCCACATCGGAATTGTATTCAACGTGCCGCTGCCTGTGACGATATCGGCAGTTGTCGGTGTCTGATTGATCTGATTGCTCGGATTGAGATAGAGAACATGAATAAGTGGCGCGGGCAGCGGCGGTGCGACGATACCTGTCAGAGAAAGATTTCCAGTGATCGTCGTGTTCCCGGCTCCATCGATGAATAAACGCTGCAGATTATTCGTAATGAGTGCTGTCGTGTTCGCATTCTTTGTCCCCAGATTGATTGGTGCATCGGTAACGATCTGATGTATGGCGCTATTGCCATCAAGCCAGATACTGCCGCCGATCTTCTGAATACCCGTTACAAGTTGATCGCCGTTGATCCGCGAATCCCATACCGTGTTCGCTGCAAGACTTGCTACCGTTGCATCGGCAAGGCCGTTAACGATAAATAAATTATCCGTGCGGCCTGCTCCTCCCGTGATCGATACACTACCCGTGCCGATCTGGAACGTTGCATCGTCGACTCCGACATTATCGCCGAAGATACTTCTTCCCGAGGTACGGATCGAGTTGTTCGTATTCACGACATCGATGCCCCAGGTTGCTCCCCCATCGATACGAAGATTTGTTGTCTTCGTGCCGGCAAGGAGTGTCAGAAGAGCGCTCGTGTTTGGATATGTGCCATTGAACGCTCCCACATTATCGATGCCGAGCGAACCGCTCAGATCGACAAAGAATACATTGTTGGCTACATTACCATCGTTATTATCCAATGTCAGACGACGTACGCCGAACGTACGGCCGATCGGCTGCGCATTCGCTGTAAGAACGGCCACGGCCAGCAAAACCAATGAGAATAGGAAATACTTGAGTTGTTTCATAATAGTAGGTTTGATAGCAGAAGAAAAACCTGTAAGATCAGTGTAATCATCGCCTTTGGGCTGGCGACGCCAATTACTGTTGCCGAATGAAAACTCAGAATTCTACAAATATACCTATTTTTGGACCAGTCACATAAAAAAACCCTGCCGCTTTGGCAGGGTTTCATAATTAGATCATCTATCTTGTGGCGATCAGAAATCTTCAGTTCATGTGACTCAGAAGCCCGACGCTATATTAGTCTTGAGCAGAATTGTTTTGTTTGGCTGCCCTCAACTCAGCTTGTTTTAGGAAAGCTTGATTCAGTTTATCTGTGATCATTGCAATGGCAGATTCCTTGAATGCCGGGTTTGTATCGAACTGGATGTAGAAAGGATTAGTCGAGAGATCTATTCCTTTCTCAGCAAGATTCTTGCGTGCTTTTGCAAATTCGACTTCAACAAATTCTTTTGTGCAGAACTTCGCATTCACCGGCTTTGCAACTCCGGGAATTGTTTGCTCTTCGTTCTTCAATGCGATTGTCGCAACTGTAGCGGGAGCGGCATTTTCTGTTATCGAAACAGCTGCTGCTTCTTTAAAACCGGGCACGAGCTTTGCCAGGATCTGATTGGTTTGGCCGATCGAAGATTTCAGCGAGCGGATTTCTTCTTCCTGCGCACGAATGGTATTATTTTGTCTTTCCATTTCTGTGCTGGTGGCAAGTGAATTAATTCCGACAGCTACGTTGATCTCGTTGACGGCATCGTTCTTCGATGAACTCCATGCAACGCCGACAACCTTCTTGTAATCTGTTGGACCCATTTTATCAGGAGAAACTGCAATACCCATTCCATTATTTCCACCACTTGGGAGGATATAGTCACCCCGATTTACTTTCCCGAGAACGATAACCGGCACCTGGCCCATGAAGGCAACTCTCTCATACTTTGCTTCCTTACCAAGTTCGGGAGTATTGCCAAGCACGATCGGCTTACGAGAAATAACCATAAGCTGTGTTGCACCTTCTGTATTTTTCGTTATGACGCCGCCTTTGATTGCAACGATATTGCCTGCTGCGAATTTCTCGTTCATTTCCATTTTCGGCAACCATTCTGCGTAATCACCTGCACCGGACTGATACGTTACTCCTACTCCGCTTTCCTGATTGCTGATGTAATTACTTTTTTCGACGCCGACCTCAATTGCCTGAGCAGTTGAGAGAGCCGTCTGCGCTACTCCGAGTGCGATCGCTGCAACACCCGCAGCAACAGATCCGGGACATGCAACATCGCAGAGTGGATCAGCTGCATCGGCTGCCAGAGCTGCTCCGACAATTACTCCGGCTGCTGAAACCGCTGCATTTAGAGAAGACAGCGTTATATTGGCATCGTAGACGCGGATAGCTTCGATCCAATCCGCAGATGCGTGAAGTTCGGAAAGTGTCTGACCTTCGATGCGGCCAATGACCGTACCACCACTGTTTCTGAATTCCAATAAATTATTGCTGCCATCAGGTGTTCCTGCACCAACTTGAATGCTAATTCCATTTCCGCTATTTGGGTTAGTGAACGAAGCAACAAAATTGCCATTACTTGATCCGGCACTAGTAAAATTGAATCCAGCAGGATATGTTGCTCCGAATGCGTTACCGGTCATCGTTGCATTTCCGCTGCCATCGATAGCCAATCGCTGAGAATTATTTGTAATGAGCGAAGCCGTGTTGGCATTCTTCGTTCCGATATTGACAGGAGCATCAGTGACGATCTGATGCGTTGCGCTATTGCCATCGAGCCAGATACTACCGCCGATCTTCTGTATGCCGGTGACAAGTTGATCTCCGTTAATTCGTGAATCCCAGACAGCATCCGCTGCAACATTTGCAATCGTTGCATCGGCTACTCCGTTAACGATCTGCACGTTGTTCGTTGTCGCTACACCCGGAGTGATCGAAATTCCGGTGTTCGAAGTCTGTGTCATGATCGAGTTACCGATCTTGAAGTTATCCGGCGTCCACATCGGGATCGTATTCAACGTGCCGCTGCCTGTGACGATATCGGCAGTTGTCGGTGTCTGCGTCACCTGATTGGTCGGGTTGAGATAAAGGACGCGGATGAGCGGCGCAGGTAACGGCGGTGCAGAAATGCCGGTTAATATCAGATTCCCCGTAATCGTTGTATTGCCCGCTGCATCGATGAATAAACGCTGCAGGTTATTCGTGATGAGTGCTGTCGTGTTCGCATTCTTTGTCCCAAGATTGATTGGCGCATCGGTAACGATCTGATGTATGGCGCTATTGCCATCAAGCCAGATGCTGCCGCCGATCTTCTGAATTCCCGTTACAAGTTGATCGCCGTTGATCCGCGAATCCCATACTGTGTTCGCTGCAAGACTTGCTACCGTTGCATCGGCAAGGCCGTTAACGATAAATAAATTATCCGTACGTCCTGCTCCTCCCGTGATCGATACACTACCCGTGCCGATCTGGAACGTTGCATCGTCGACTCCTACATTATCGCCGAAGATACTTCTACCCGAGGTACGGATCGAGTTGTTCGTATTCACGACATCGATTCCCCAGGTTGCTCCCCCATCGATCCGAAGATTCGTTGTCTTCGTGCCGGCAAGGAGTGTCAGAAGAGCGCTCGTGTTCGGGTATGTGCCGTTGAATGCTCCCACATTATCGATGCCGAGCGAACCGCTCAGATCGACAAAGAATACATTGTTGGCTACATTACCATCGTTATTATCCAATGTAAGGCGACGTACGCCGAACGTACGACCGATCGGCTGCGCATTCGCTGCGACGACTAGCATTGCCATCAGCAAAAGCGACAGCGAAAAACATTTACGATATTGCATTATAGATACTGTATAGAAAAAAATGTGTCGAGTCAGAAACTGCTCATATGGACCGATTCTTGCAGTAAAGGGAGGGTTTGGAGCAAAAAAAATGTCGTGTATGAACTAAAAAAGTATACAAAGATACGCCTTTCCGGCAGGAGAAATAAAAAACCCCGCTTGAGGCGGGGTTTTTGAACGATGTTCCAGTGAAAAAATAGAGTGTTCTATTTTTCTCCTTGAATAGCTCCTGAACTTTTCAGCTTCATACTTTGCGGTTGTACGAGAGGCAGATTCTTCTTCTCCGAGGCGCTCTGAGATACAGCGCTTTGGGCAGTGCGTTCGCCTACATTCTTCGAGACTGTCGAAGGCCCGTACGCGGGACTTCCCTTCTTCGCAGATCCGGACACCGCTACTATCGGCAATCCGTTAACAGTCCCAACTTGCGCCGCCTTCACAAGCTTTGACTCCTGCACTTTGGCAGGCGATCCAATATGTGACGACTCGGGTTGAACAGCTTGCTGCGCGAACGCCCCTCGTATTCCGAAGGAAATAAGGAAGGCAACTGTACTTAGAATAATGGTTATTCTCATCTGGTTTCTTTTCGATGATTACTTAAATACTACGATATTGACAGTAGTGTTTCCGAAGGTAACACTACCGGAAGAATCGTCATTAAAGTATCTGATGACGAGAGTATTGGCAGCACTTACCCAGGCTCCGGTAAGAGCGACAAAGCTACCTGAGTTTAGAATCGCATCTCCTCCGCTGATAAATACCGGATCGCCAACAGCAACTCCGGGCAACGTAATCGTATACCAGAAAGCCGTTTGAGCGCTCTCTGTCCCACCTCCGAGAGTTACGGAGAAGCGAAGAACTTTACTAATCGCAGATCCGCCGCTACCAACGGTCAGCGATCCATTGACATTCAAGTTGCCCTGATCGGTCACATTGCCGCTTCCATCGATCGTTTCGCGGACTGTATTATTAGTGACGATATTGACATTATTGACATTTTTGGTTCCTATATTGACCGGAGCATCCGTAACGATCTGATGCGTTCCGCTCGTGCCATCTAGCCAGATACTTCCACCGATCTTCTGAATCCCGGTGACGAGTTGATCGCCATTGATGCGAGAATCCCAAACCGGATCTGCAGCAACGTTCGCTACAGTGGCATTATTGGAGCCATTGACGACTAATAAATTATTGCTATTGGGAGTCGTAATGCTTACTCCCGATCCTGTGCCCGCAGAAGAGACATTCAGGACAGTTGCAGAACTTCCTGCATTGGTGATCTGGAATGAACCTGCATTGCCTGTCTGACTGACGCCATGCACACCCGTACCACTACCCAAACTAACACCCTCAACTCCAAAGCCATTGACGACATCATTTCTGCCTTCGACTCCGGCCGCGTTCGCAACAACGCCAACGCCCCAAACTCCATGCGTCTGGGCACTTGTTCCGTAGAGTCCAACGGCTGTGTTACTTGTACCTGCTACGCCGGGCCCATCGGTGTTATCACCGCGAATAGCTTCTGTTTGCCCCAGCGTGATGCCGCTGCCACCGGCACGACGTCCAAGGATGGAACGTCCCGTTCCGTTAGCGATTGCATCCAAGCCATCCTGAACGCCACCTTCATTCACTTGAAGACGGGCGCTTGCACTTGGTGCTCCGATGGCAACGTTACCGCCGGCAAGAATTCTTGCGCGCTCCGTGTTCGTTGTTCTGAAGATCAGATCTTGTGCATCCGTGGTTCCGAGGAAATCGGTAACAGGGTTGGTGCCTGCATTCCCCTTCGTATCCCAGAACTGCGCATAGCTCGATCCATTCCAGATATCGAGTGTGTGCGTTGTCGTATTATAAACGATCAATCCTTCAGGCGGTGCGCCTCCGCAGATCAGATTGCGCTGACCTGTGGTCATGCGCGGAGTAAGAAAACCCTTCGATATGCTTGAAAGCTCAAGCAAGGCACCGCAGGATGTCGGATAGGATCCCGTGATGATACCGGTATTATCGATAGCCAACGTTCCGTTGACATCGATGAAGTACAGGGTATTGGCAGGATTGCCGTCGTTATTATCCAAGAGCAGGCGGCGAGCACCGAACTGGCGGCCGATCTGCGCACTGGCAATACCGATGGACATCACCATGAGAAGCATGATGATAATGAAAGAGTAGGTACGTTTCATAATTATCTCGAGTTTTTGAATTCGTGAAATGAAAAACAGGTTAATCAAAGTCAAGGAAAATCAGATACACTACAGCATAGAAAACTGGTCAACCCAACAGGGTTATGAAGAAACACCAAGGACCCCAATGCGTCCTTAAGCCATGGCTATTGCTACAAATATACGGATTCGTCAACTCACCTCCAAAAAAAAACCCCGCCGTATGGCGGGGTTCGTTGAACGACATTCCGTAATCGGAATAGTCAAAAAAAGACCGCTCCTTATTTGTCTCCTTGAGTGGCCTTCACACTTGCCGATGATGTAACAGTCATCTTCTCCGCTCTGATCGGTTTTGGAATGGCGACTACGGCAGCATGCTGCGTTACCACCTTCGTGATGAATCCTTTGGGTTCAAAGGAGTGATCTGAGCTTGCCGCTGTGACGAACACTTCGTCTGTTCCGAGCTGCCGTGATGGCGCAGGAAGGACCTGAGACGGCTTCGTCGTCGCAACCGATATTTGACTACCCTGTTTGAGCAAGGTCGTTGCTTCAGATGATGAAGCTGTTACCACAACGGGTTCCGTCTTCGCAACCGACTGAGCATTGGCAGCAGATGCGAAAAAGAGCCCGACGAGTAGGATAAGATATTTTATCTTAGACATTTCTGATCTTTTCAAAATTAGTTATCAATAACTGTGATCCTGAGTGTGCATGCAGGAACATTCACATTCCCGCCCGTTGTATTGCTAATATTGACTCGTACCTGATTTGCTGCCGTAACTCCGGCGCTCCAGGTGCAGAAATTATTCACGAGAGTCGGATCGCTGAACTCACCAATCACGGCATCCTGGTTCTGTAAGCCACTGAGTCCCCCTCCGGTAATCGTCCATGAAAAGCTAGAATTTGCGTTTACCGTAAAGGCACCAATAGCCACTTCAACGATATATTCTTTGTTGATCGGCGAACCGCCACTTCCGAGAGTTGAGGTACCCGATACCGTTAAATTACCGTTCGAGTTAACTGTTCCACCACTTACCAGTCCGCTTGTCTGGATGGTGCTCGACGCATTGATAGAAGTAGGCGCTCCGGTAATATCAATACCTGTTGCTGTTGCATTCGTGACAGAGATAGCTGTAGTCGGAGTAAAAGACGTCCCCACACGAAGTCCGATAGAATTAGTACCTTGTGACTGGATGTCAATTCCAATATTCGTACCACTCGCGCCGGTAGCGTATGCAGCAAGTGCATAATTGTTGTTTGTGCCGAAAGCACCAAACGATCCGCCGATTGATTGCAATGAGCTCGAGCCGTTGGCGACTGCCTGAACACCCCAGGTAATATCGGTATTAGTCGCTCCGTTAGCGGTAAAGATAGCGCCCGAGACGGATCCAAAAACACCAGGGTTTGTAGAAGTCGCTGTCGCATTGACACCAACAATATTGGAGCTTACTGCCGACGTTGCTGATCCATTGAAAGCAAAGGTATTTCCGTTTGCCGCGCCGCTTGTTGTGGCTGAAGCATTAACACCCGTCGCTGTTCCAATTCCGCTGGTAACCGTGCTCGTTCCTGAAAGGCCTGTCGCTGCACCACCATTATTTGCTGTGGCTGATGCGCTGCCACCAGTCGTTGAAATACCAGATGCACCGCTAATAGTGCCGTTCAACGCCGTCGCTGCAGCAGTGACAGGATTGGTTGTCATGTCGACATTCACACCGGTTGTAGATGCTGCCGTTCCGCTCACAGCCATCACTGTACCAGGCGTTCCGGCGAAGGTTGCGCGAGTGACGCCATTGGTCTTGATGACAAGATTCTGATTATCCGTGGTTCCGAGGAAATCGGTAACAGGGTTGGTGCCTGCATTACCTTTGGTATCCCAGAACTGCGCATAGCTCGATCCATTCCAGATATCGAGTGTGTGCGTTGTCGTATTATAAACGATCAATCCTTCAGGAGGTGCGCCTCCGCAGATCAGATTGCGCTGACCTGTGGTCATGCGCGGAGTAAGAAAACCCTTCGATATGCTCGAAAGCTCAAGCAAGGCACCGCAGGATGTCGGATAGGATCCCGTGATGATACCGGTATTATCGATAGCCAACGTTCCGTTGACATCGATGAAGTACAGGGTATTGGCAGGATTGCCGTC
>JAUZOQ010000088.1 GCA_030706385.1 Bacteroidota bacterium
CGCGGGCATTGCGTCAACAACGTCATTGCGAGGAGCCGCGAAGCGGCGACGAAGCAATCTTTAACAGAGTCGGCTCCGTACAATGCTGAAAGATTGCTTCGCTAGCGCTCGCAATGACGCGGCAATCCTTAGGACTGCCGATCGGCAAGTTTCTTATAGTACCAGTCCTGAAATCCATCGATGGGAGCCCTTCGCTGCTCGGGATCCGGAAGGGTGAAGGGGTTCTTTTGTTCGTACGGGAATTGTTCGTAATATCTATAATTCGGAATTTCCGGTAATTCGAAATGAAAATTTTTCGGGAATTTGCCATCCCAATTCTTTCCGAAGAGGGAATTCCAATCAAGGCTTTTACGAGTGAATTCTTTTAATCGCTTTTCGATATCGAGCGAATCTTTGAGGCGGCCTGCCTCTTTGCAGAGCGAGTCGGCCTGCTTTCTAAGGCTTTCGATGCGCTGGGTGAGATCTTCTTCGTTAGTGATCGGGACTTGGGCCCGAAGCTGGCGAGAGCAGAGCGTGATGGCAACGATGCCGATCACAAAAAAACTGACGGTCTTGAACATGGCTATTCCCCCTTTCAAGTACTGAAAATACCCCTTTTTCGAAAGAAATTCCCGGATTTTGATGAATTCTGAGAAGCCCGAACCGGAGATGTCGTATATTTGCCCATTAGTTTAGCACATTTATGAAAACGAGAACATTAGGTTTGCCACTCGTTATCCTTATCGGCCTTATTTGGGGCGGGAGCGTTCGCGCCCAGCAAGTAGCGCATTTTCAATTGTTTACCTACTTGGAAAAGATCCCCTCTGTGCCCGATTTTCCGGATAACGCCAATCTGAAATCCACCGAGCCTACAAGCTTCGAGGATAATAACGATATCATAGCACTGGAGAAGAAAGTCCAAAGTCTGGGCAAAGCTCTGGCTCCGGGTTCGATGCAGCTTGGAAACCCAGGCGAAGCATCGAAAGAGGCGTCGGCGGCTACGCTCGAAAGCGAAGCTCCTGTCGTGAAGAAAATGCTGGACTCGCTTCAATCGGCACTGAAAGAAATGCAATCGGTGAAGATCAACTTCACGGCAAATTTCAAACGATTGGAAGATGTCTATGCCAAGCGCGTGGAAAAAGTAGAACTCAATGCGCGCGCACTTGCATCGGAACATCCATGCATGGATGATGCCGGATGCAGAGCTGAGCAACTGCGGACAAAGAATACGAATCTGATCGCAGCAACGCGCGAGAAGATCGTCAGTGAAGAATATCTTCTCGGAGTCTACATCTCACAAGTGAAGGCAAGCTTCAAATCGCTTGATGAAATTTTGCGCAATGCCAATTATGGCGAGCAGGCAATAAGCCGCGAAGCGCATATTATTTTCCATGGAGCGCAGCAGGACCAGATCCTTCTGCTCACCGATATTCTCGAGCGCCTGAAGCTTGAGCGCATCACCATCTCCAACTGCGCACGGCTTGCCCAGCAAGGGAAATAGAACGTAGAGCATCCATAAGCAGAAATGTCATTGAGAGTAAGGATTAGGTCCGGCTCTCAATGACATTTCAATTTTAGCGTCCTTCTTTACTCTACCTACATCTTTACGAATTCCACGCGGCGGTTATTCGCCTTGCCTTCAGGGCTATCGTTCGGCCCCAGCGGTTTTGCAGAGCCAAAACCTTTTGTCGATAGGCGCGAGCCATCGATGCCCATTGCTGTAAGCTGCGCCTTCACCGATGCAGCACGATCTTCCGAGAGTTTCTGATTTTTTGTTGCATCACCGTCGGAATCGGTATGTCCGTCGATCTCGAACTTCGCCGAAGAGTTTTCCTTCATGAATTTCACGACATCATTCAGCACTCCCATGCTTTCGGGTTTCAGTGTTGATTTGCCGACATCGAAGGTGATCCCATGGGTAACGAACTTGCCATCGGTGAGCATTTTTCCGATCATGTTCTGATCGCCGCCGGATGCCATGCGGAAATTTCGGAAGGTGATCGGTGCATTCTGATCTCCAATGCCGCCCACCGACAATTTCACCGGCACAATATCCGTATGCGGCATGACAAGCGCACGGACATTATCAATATAGACCTTCATCTGACCGTTCTTAATGATCATTGCGCCGTGATGCCATTTACCGTAATAATTCTCATCATCGGCTACATCGCTTCCCTGAAGATCGTGAGGAAAGTACGAAGTACTCACTTGTTTTCCGAAATGCAGATCATGGCTTGTGCCTTCGCCATCGAAGAATCGTATCATCGGAGCATATTGATTGGAATGAGCCTGATAGTAATCGAACTCCACAGTGAACGGATCGGTAAGGTACGAATCCGTCTTCATCCTCGGCGATACTAAGGCGTAGTTGCCCTCGGTGATGCAGAAGGCAGGCTCGCTCTGCACCTTGTTAACTACTGCCTGGCCTGCATCGAGATTCCAGTGCGCGGGGAATTCGCCATCCTGATCGTCCCGGAAAAGATCTTCGAAGATGATATGATCTCCGGCATGGAAATCGTAATTGTTGTAGGCTTTGATCGCCTGAGCAGAGCTCGTACTTTTATCTGCGTTTGAAGAATTGGAGTTTTGCGTGGCGTCTTTCTTCTGGTCGTCTTTTTTCTTCGGATGCAGGGCATCGTCGACGGCCTCGTCGGCTTTTTTATCGACTTCGCTATTGATCGCTCCGCCGATCTTGCCCATTATGTCGATCTGGGCAAAAACCGAAGTGCTTAGAAAAATGAGAGTTGCAAAAATGATAGTGGAAAGCAAGAGACGGTTTTTCATAGGTTCTCCTTAACGTTGTTCGAGTTTATGGCAATGGTAAAAGGAAAATTTACTACAAAAATACAAAGAAAAGATTTCAAATGCGGAGAGATAGAAATATGACAATTCCGTGACATGTCGCGATTCGCCACTCGCTATTTTCGAACCCGAACGAAGTAAACTATTTTCGGAAAACGATCATGAACGCTGTCAAGCCTATCTGGCAAGAACTTATCGAATACGCACGTTGGACACCCTCGCCGCATAATGTTCAGCCGTGGAGGATGAAAATACTTTCGAAAAATGAAGCTCATCTGTATTATGACTCATCGCGTCTGCTTCGGGAGAATGATCCGACCTCGGAGTATACAATACTCGGATTCGGAATGTTCATCGAGAGCCTGGATATTGCCGCTCGCGCATTCGGGCAGAAGATCGAAGCGATCCACGAAGCTGAAGAGCGATTGGATTATAATTCACCTTCACCTAAACTCTTTGCCCGCCTCTTCCTCTCTGAGGCAGCAAGTCAGGGCGATGACTACGATCCCGATCTCATCAGGAAGCGCAGAACTTCGCGCCTGCATTATGATGGCAAACGTGTGGCAGATAGCATTCTGAATTCCTTTTCGAATATGGCCTCGGAATCCGGCCACACATTCACCCCTACTTCCGACAAAACACTCTTAAAATTCATTATCGGATTGAATAGCATTACGCTTTTTTCCGATCTTGAGAATGACAAAGGAAGGGATGAGCTTCGCGGCTGGATTCGCCCGAATAGGAAACTGGCATCTGCAAAACGCGACGGCCTATGGTCGCAATGCATGCGCTTCCCGGGTTGGGTAATGAAGAATTTCTTTTTTCATCATGAGTGGTTTCATGCCTCGGGCATTCGAAAGATCCTCGGTTGGGTGTATGACCGATCCATGAAAGGGACGGCAACTGTCGCATGGATAAGCGGAGCATTTGGTTCACGCTCCGATTGCGTTGCTGCCGGAAGGTTGATGCAACGACTCTGGCTTGAGGCTACGAAACATAATGTGTATTTCCATCCGTTCGGATCGCTGATCTCCAATCCCGAATCGAACCGCATGTTCTTAAACGGCATCGGCTTCAACGAAGAGAAGGAGAAGCTTTGGTTTCTTCTGAGGCTGGGTTATAGCAGCGAACCTCCGCGCAGCTTCAGGCTTAGGACGGAAGAGATTCTGCTCTAAGAGAAATCTGCTGCGGGAATGTCAAGAAAAAAGATTTGGACGCGCGCAAAAAAAATAGTATATTAATTCCGTAGTTGATGGGCACCTCTGTGATCCGGCATCTGAGCTGATGCATGGCGGCCGGGAGAGTTCTATCTGTGTCCGCTATTTTGTGTATGGTTTAACTATTTCTCTAATAATATGGAACAGCAACAACAAGCAAAAAAAGAGCTATTCAAGGAAAAGGTCACGGCAGGAAGCCGAACGTATTTCTTCGATGTCAAAGAAGCGCTCAATGGCAGCAAATATCTTACCGTCAGCGAAGCAAAGAAGGTAGGAGATAAGAACGAATACAACCGGATCATGATCTTCGAGAACCAGATAGAGCCTTTCACGGAAGCCTTTCGAAAGGTATATAACTTTCTCGTCGAGGCGGAGAAAGCCGGAGCATAACCGGCATCGGCAGAATCTATCTGATCAAGCCGTCAGCTTCTTCATTTCTTCCATGATGGAATCGACTTCATCCATTGTGTTATAGAAATGCGGAGCAATGCGGATTCCGAACGGAGGCCGGTAATCAGTTGTGAAACGCCGGCGAATCAGTTCGTCATTGATCTCCTTCGTGGAGAGTTTGCTCTGTCGTATTCCGTTCGGATCGACCGTCACATGCCCGCCGCGGCGATGTGCCTCGCGCGGAGTGTTGGCCTTGAATCCGTATTCGTCGCACTTATCGAATATGCGCTGAGTCATGAGAAGTGATTTCTTGCGGATCGTCTCGATGCCCGTCTCGCCCATCATCTTCAGAGCCGGAATTGCTGTGTAGAGACATGGCACCTGAATGCTTGAGGTGAGGAAGCGGTGCATGCCTTGTGCAAAATTCACGTCAGGCATGATGAAATCGAAGGGCTCTTTATCGCCGAGCCAGCCGCGTATAGCCGGACGGAATCGCTCCTGCAAATCGCGACGAACGTACATGAATGCCGCTCCGGGGCCTCCGCATAACCACTTCAGAACGCCGGAGGCAAGGATATCGACATTCAACGCCTTCACATCGATCGGAACAACTCCGGCTGCCTGGTAAGAATCGATCATAACAAGTGCTCCGACTGAATGCGCTTTCTCGATCACTAACTTGATATCCTGGAGCGCGCCGCTGCGGAAATATACATGACTGATCGGCACGATCAGCGTCTCTTCATCGATGGCATCGATGATCTTTTGCACATCGGTCGTGATGCCGTCATCGCTTTTGACCAGATGCACTTTCGCGCCATAGTTCTGCCAACCGTGCCAGAGATAACTGATCGTCGGAAAATGTAATTCGGTGAAGACGACCTTGTTTCGTTTACCCGAAAAATCGAGGCAGCTTGCGACAAGCGCGCTTCCGATCGTAAGGTTATGGATAAGCGTCACATCTTCGGCTTCGGCTCCGATGATCTTCCCGAACAGACCGCTGACCCTATCGACAAGGGGAAACCAGGAATGCCATGCCTCGACACCTTCAGTTTTCCACTCATGCGTATAGTGCATGAGCTCTTTCTCGGCATCGGCCGGCATTGCGCCGAGCGAATTCGAGATCATGTAGCATGAAGTATCGAGAATAGGAAAATGCTTCCGGTATTTTTGTGCGAGTTCGTCCATTCAGTTCATCATCGTGAAACTACAAATTTACTTCCATTTCTGAGGACTCGCTCCGGTTCCACTTGGTCAATGGGGCAGAGACGGTGCAATTTATTGTATGAATATTGCGTCGCGGATGACTACCGGTTCAGACGGCAAGTGGCTCGGACCGTAAGTACGCCATAGTACCACCGAGAAGATTGTAAACGTTCTTAAATCCTTTTTTGATAAGATAGTGTGAAGCTTCGACAGATCTCGATCCGGTTTGGCAGAGAGCAACAATGGCTTTATCCTTGAACGGCTCTAGATCCGCTCCGCCGCGCACCAAGGTTCCGACAGGAATATTGATGACGCCTTTGATGGCACCGAACATTCGAAGCTCACGCGGTTCGCGCACATCAATAAGCACAAGGTCGTTACGCGTAGCCATCATCTTCCGAAGCTGTTCCGGAGTGATATCGGTAAAGCCTTCATTGGTAGTGGTAACGCGTTGCACACCGCATTGCAGGATCATCTTGCCGCCATCGGAATCGGCAAGAGGCGGGAAAAATTCGCTGACGAATTCACGGTATTGCTCCAAAGTTCGTGGAGCAAGAAAAGGATTTGTTTTTTTCTCGATTCCGATCGTTGAGGATTTCCTGTTCTCGTAATCGTGTCCGGGATGGATGACCGTCGTATCCGGCAATGGAAGGATCTTCCTGAAGAACGTATCGTATTGCTCATCGATATTACCCGAAGGCAGATCGCTGCGGCCGGCCTGGCCTATGAGCAGCACATCGCCGGTAAAAAGATGTCCGTCGGCAAGAAGACAAACATGATCGTTCGTATGACCGGGAGCATAGATCACGTTAACGGTAATGCCGCCGACAGTAATCTTATCGCCGTCATGAACGTATCGATCGATAGTAACTTTTACATTCTCGCGCAATGTATCGCCGATTCCGAATGCATCTCCGAGATCGACATATTTATACTTATTCTTCGACTCTTCATGCATGATCACTTCGGCGCCCGTCAGTTCATGCAGTTTGCGAGCTCCGGAAACGTGATCGGCATGCGTATGCGTATCGACAATAGTAGTAATCCGGAGGCCGAGTGCATGGACCTCTTTTCCGATGAGATCGATATCTTCGGTATTCGGATCGAGGACTAACGCTGTCTTGGAAACTTCATCGCCAATAATATATCCGAGGGAGCCCGTTCCGTCGGTGGAGCGTATCTGTTTAATGATCATAAGTTTATCAGATTCGAAATCATTTAAACAAATCGCCTTGGTTATTGGCTCCCTCATGCTCAAGCAGCCACTGTTTTCGCCAAAGGCCTCCGGCATATCCGGTCAGCGCTCCGCTTTCGCCGATGACTCGATGGCATGGGACAATAATGGCGATGGGATTCTTGCCATTCGCGGCTCCGACTGCACGCGTTGAGTTCTTATCGCCAAGAGCGACTGCAATATCGAGATACGACCGGGTTTTTCCGAAGGGAATGTGGAGAAGTTGCCGCCAAACTTCTTTTTGAAATGCCGTGCCTTCAGGGGCTAAGGGAAGGGAGAATTCTTTCCGTGAACCGGAAAAATATTCATTTAGCTGATGAACACACTCATGAAGCAGAGGAAGGGTGGAAGATGTTTCCGGACTGCTATCAATAAAAGAGACAGAGGAGATACCTTCACTTCCGGCTCTCACTTCGATCGTACCGAGAGGTGAATGGTAATACGCAGCTTCCACGAATTATTTTTCGAGTTTCTCGAGATACTTTCTGATCAGGACTTGATAATCTTTCGAGTATCCGCCGCTTCCGGAGCGAAGCATTTCATCGCGAAGCGCACGGCGCGCATCATCGGAATCAAGTTTGAGATCTCGAGGAGCATCATGCTTCATAGCTTCGCCCGGTTTCGACTCACGGCTCTGATCTTTATCGCGTTCATTGACCGAGCGCTGCGCCTCGAGCAGCCGTGAAAGAATTCGTTCTTGCCGTTGGATGGTTTCGGGGCTGATTCCCTTTTCGCGCATCTGACTGATCACATCCTGCATATCGTCAGCGATCTTTTTGAGATCTTCCTGTGCCTGTTTATTCCCGTTCTTGGAAGCGGCCTGCTCATCGGCCAGTTCTTTCACGGATTTTTGAACTGCTTGCTGTTGCGCCGCCATCTTTGCCATTTGCGCCTGCTGCCTCATAGCCTCTTGCGCCGCTGCGCCGCCGGGCCCGCCTTCTTTGCCTTGCATCTGATCGTTTAGAGCTTGTTGCTGTGCTGCAAGTTTTTCGATTTGCCTGAGGAATTGCTGCATCGCGCTTCCACCGCCATCGGTCGGATTGCCATCGGCCTGATCCGAAGGATTCGTACCTCCCGGATTATCGCACGATCCATCGCCCGGCTTGCCTTTTCCGCCTTTATTGGCTTCGGCCATCGAGTTCAATGCCTGCTGTGCTTCTTCTGCAGTTTTATTCAAGGCAGCCATAGCTTTTTGTGTATGCTGCATCGATTGCGGTTGATCGCGCTCCGTCATTGCTTCAAGAGCTTGCTGCATACTATTGAAAGCTTCTCCAAGGGATTTACCCATCTCGGAAGTAAATTCGGTTGAGCGCTGTGCAGCCTGGAACATATCGGAGGCAGCATTACCGAGCTCTTCTTTTCTATCGGCCTGATCGTCAGCAAAGTCGCGAAAGACATTCGATTGCGGCGGAGCCTGCGATGATTCTTTCTTGAGTTGTTCCTCTGCTTTGGAGAGGCGGTTCATTTCGTCGCGGAGCTTTTTCATCTCTGCCATCACGCGCTGTTTCTCATTTTGCGCAAGCTTTTTCTTGAGCTCAGATAATTTGTTACGAGCGGTCTTTGCTTTTTGCGAAGCATCTTGTGCTCGTTTCGATGCGCGTTCGTTCTGCCCCTGCTTCATCGCGTCCTGCGCATCCTGCATCGCCTGCTCCATCGTGGGATCGTTCAATGCTTCCTGAGCATCTTTCATTTCTTCCGGCGCCTGCATGTTCTGCGGAAGCTTCTTCATATCGCTTGCAACATCTTTCGCCTCTTGCTTCATCCGGTCGAGCTCGCTCTTCGCATCGGCCTGTTTCTTCTCGTCGCTGGCTTTCTGTTCGGGATTTTGTTTTTCGTTCTTCGAAGCAAGGTCTTGCTGCTTTTGTGCGGTTTGCTCCTGATCCTTAGCGAGTTGGTCGGAACGCTTCATGAGCTCGTCGACCTTCTGCTCCATCTTGATCTTCTTCAGGATATTCGCCGTACGCTCGATGGATTTCTTGAACTGCTCTTCGTTGAGCTGAAAGTTCTTCATCGCTTCCTGAAGCTGCTTTGTATCGACGTTCTTCATCGCCTCTTCGAGCTTCTTCATTGCCATATCGAGCTCGGGCGACTTGATCTCCTCGAAAAGTTTTTGCAGCTCCATGTATTTCTGCATTGTTTCCGGCGAGATCGCCTTTTGCTCGTCAAGCTGTTTCGTCATTTGCTCGAGATCTTTCTTGACATCGGCAACGCGGTTATTAAGTTCTTCCTGACGCTTCAAGATCTGCTCCACATCTTTCTTCGACGTAAAGTCCTGCTGCTTCTTGGCAATATCGGAAGTCTTCGGAGGCCGCATTTCTTCAACTGCAGCATCGACTTTCTTCTTTAACTCTTCGGCATCTTGCTTAATATCCTTTAGATTTTCCTCGGCACGATTGGCTTGCTCATCGGCACGCTTAAAGATCTCTTCGACGGAAGGAAAGCGAATGGAGAATTCCGACGTCCGAGTTTTCTTCGGTCCGGAGATAACATCATTATCTGCAACTTCGAGAATGTATCCGATTTCATCTTGCGGAGCAAGCTCGAGCTTCGTCAAATTCCAGATATAGGGTACGTCAAGATCCTGCGTTGCGTAATTCGATACCGGCACATCGAGCCAGCGATATTCCTTTTCTTCCGGAGAATATTTCGAAGCGCGCAGGCGATAGCCGATTCGCAGATGCGAAAATCCGAAATCATCGTGGATCTTGATGACCATGGGCACGCGCATCGTGCTGGGAAGCTCTGCACGCTCATCGGGCTCGATCAAAGCAACCGAAGGCATCTCATCCGGAGTCAGGGAAACCGTGTATTCGATCGGATGCTCACTTGCAATGGAATCCTTATCGACAAGTTCGATGTGATAGGCGCCGGATTCACGGAAGGTGATCGATCCCGATGCCGTCGCGCCGCTAACTGCAAGTCCATAGACATTCGGCTGAACTGGCTGCGGGGCAGTTCTCGTCGAGTCATTTGGCTGGTTCGAGCGGGGAGTGAAAACAACTCGTGCTGAAAGCAAATCCTTTGAAGAGGTTATCAAGTAATCGGCGCGTGTGCCTGCAACAGCCGAAATATCGCCGAAATTCTCGCTTAACTTCGCGGGCTTTTCGCGCGTATAGGCAGGCGGGTTCACACCAACCGAAAGCAGCCGGATGATCGGGCGATCGATCACGGAAATCTTGAAATGCTCGGATTCGATGTCGCGGGATTCGGCATAGTACTCAATTGGCCGCTGCGCACGGAATTCATAAATAAATCGCCAAACGCCTTTCGAACTATCGACTGAAGGCCGAACCTCGATCTTTTCGAAATCGCCGGATCCTTCCTCGCGCGTGCGCAAGAGGATACTTGAAAGCTGCTCACCGCTTGTTGTTGTAATGATCTTGATCGCTGTTCCGCGCAGGACCTTCAGATCGCCGGGTTTGACTTCAAAGACGAACGGAGCAGGCTTCTGATAGAATGTTCTGAAATGCACCAGGCGCTCTGTCGCTCCGAACATGTCGCTCCGGGCTCCGAAGAAAGCTCCAAAAACCAGAGCAGAAGAAAAAAGAAAGAACAGAAGTGAGCGTTTTGCCGGTCGTCCGTCAAGGATGGCATTGAAATCTAAGTCCCGAACCGAAGAGTAGGTTGTATTGAACGCAGCTCCCGCAAAGGACGCAGATCCGAGAGCACTTGTATTCTCTGTGCGAAGATTGCGCGAAAGCTGGAAGACGTTCAGCAGTTTATCCTCAACTTGAGCGTAATGCCTGCCGATAGCTCCGGCAAGATACTCATCCGATACCTTTGGCCGAACTCCGATCGCCTCGAGTATGGGCACTGCAGCAAATTTCAGAAATCCGCGGATGCCGATTCCGAGAGCAGAGAAGAAAAGGATCGTCCTGCCAAGGATCGATAGATGAAAGATCGCCTCGATTCCAACGGCAATGAAAGCAACGATGAGAACAGCCGAAAGGCCGGAGAGCAACCCGCTTCTTAGCCGTAACGATTCGCGCCGCCTGCGAAGGCGAGCGAGACGGTCGAGAAGCTCTTGGTATAACTCTTGGGGCATTAGTAAGGTCTGAACAAACTACGTTCTTGAAAGCGGAGATGTTTCATCTAATGTAACCGAATCGGCCTTGCAGGTGTTCCATTGCGCGGAAATTTCGATGCTTCTTGTCACTTATCGCTCCGATGCATTCGCCAATTCTTCGGAGATCGACAAAGGCATGCCGAACCGCCCGTATTTTTGTAATTTGTAGTTTCTTATAGCAGCACCACTTGCAGGATACGAACCCACAACCGACATCCGAGTCTCGTGAGAACACCGTTCTCATCATTGCATATTATTTCCCGCCTATGGGGCTTTCCGGCGTGCAACGTACGCTGAAATTTGTCAAATACCTGCCAAAATTCGGCTGGAAACCCATCGTTCTGACCACACCTGTCGATACGCCATATTATGCATTCGATGAAACGCTCCTGCAGGAACTTCAATCGGAAATCGATGCAGGGGAAGTGATCATTTACCGGACGGAAGCAGATCCTTCGCTCAAGCGCGCCAAGAAGAGCGGCAAACTCCTGAAGCTGCCGCGCCAAGGCTGGCAGCGGCTGAGATCAAAACTCGTGCAGATCATCCGTCAGCCGGATTCGCGGATCGGATGGAAAGATATTGCTCTGCAAAAAGCGGAGGAAATTTTCAGAGATCATAAGATCGATGCGATCTTCAGTACTGCTCCACCCTATACTGATTTTCTGATCGCGCGCGATCTCAAAGAAAAATACGATGTACCGTATCTTATGGATTACCGCGACGGATGGGTCGATAATCCCGTACTGAATTTCTATCCTACTCGCTGGCATAAGAACAAAGCGAGGAAGATCGAGTACGAAGCGCTTCGCGCAAGCAATGCCATCACGGTTGCTAATCGCAAGATGAAGGAGCTGCTTCTCGGCAATTATTATTTTCTCGATTGGAATGATGTATCGATCCTTCCGCATGGCTACGATCCCGATGATATCGAGCAGGCAAAACTTTTAGCCGCAAATGCCGTAAAGCCGGATACATTCACCGTAACCTATTCCGGAGCTTTCTATGTGGGCCGCTCTCCGAAACCGCTTCTGCAGGCAGCGAAAGAAGCTATTGCCGAAGTGCCGGAGCTTGGAGGCTGCCTGGAGCTGAACTTTGTCGGCGTGCTTCAGAAAGAGTACCGGAAGCTGGTGAAGAAAATGAATCTAACTGGTAACGTTGTCGAACAAGGTTACTTACCGCATTTGGAAAGCGTTACGCAGCTTCTTGCAAGCGATGTTCTGTGGATGACGATGTCCGACGATCTTTCTGCGCCCGGAAAACTCTATGAGTATTTCGGCACTCGCAAACCGATCTTAGGGCTCGTTCCGAGTCCGAGCCATACGGAGCGCATGCTTTCCGATTACGGGAATGCGAAGATCGCTGCGCCCGATGACGTTGCGGGCATCAAGAAAGCGCTGTTGGAATATTTCGAGCTTTGGAAAGCCTGGAAACTTCCGACTGCTGCTGAAGAAGAGTTCGTGAAAAAATTCGACCGGCAGTTGCTTTCCAAAGAACTTGCACTGCAATTGACATTCATGTCGGGAAGCTTGGACGGCGAAATAAAAAAGCTCAGGAGAAAATATTGATGAACCGTTTTCTGATTTTCATAATATTCATTGTCGCTGCGGCACCGGCTCTTGCTCAGAAGACCGAAATGCCGCTTGCAGAAAAATATCCTGCTGCCAAGCTCAGCGAAAAGGAGATCTACACTTTCGATATTGCGCGGCCGGTCAAGCACTTCGATGCTACGCCGACCGGCGACAACTGGTTCGCCGTCGATGAGTTCGGCCTGATGCAGACGATGATCGTGCGCGGAGTTCGGTTCGAGAAACGCTTCAATGAGATCCCGGTTCATACTGCCCGTCTCTCCCCGAAGGGAGATGAGTTCATCTGGATGGGGCTGGAGAGAAGTTTTGATAGTAAGGGTTTTAATACGACGACAACAACGGTTTACAAATCCACGATGCAATCGGTCGTACCCGATTCGATCGGAAGTTTTACCAGTGATTACAATTCACTCTATTATTCGCGAAGCGGAAATCATTGGGCTGCCGTATTGCCGGCGGCAAATGTCTACCAACGCGGACTGCGAGATGTCGTGCTCTATGACGGACTCATCATCGGAAAAGATAATCCGAAACCTGCTTCATTCTCTTTTGGCCCCGATGAACTCAGTTGGGCCTATCGCTCTACCGATGCAAGGGATGAATTCCTTGTCACTCAATACGCCGTACAAAAGATGTACACGCGAACGAATTCCAATCCCTATCTTCCTTCGCCGGATCCGATCATTTATCACTTCACTCCGGATATTTCGAGTATTCGCTACACACTCGACGGCAGAGATTATGATTTCGGATTCCGCCATTCCGCTCAATTGTACAAGACTTCCTATTTCCCTTCGCATCAGGATACATCGCATATGTATCTGATCTTCGGCGATAAACGCGGCCCGAATTTCCGATGGATCAATAATATTCAGATCGATACGAACGGCAATCACGTCGCCTACTTCGCCTGCGATACGACGGGCGAGGGGAGAGTGCTTCATCGCAATGAGAAGATCGGAGTCGTCGTCGAAGATGGCAAGATCATCGCAGGCCCTTACGAAGATATGGGCAGGCTTTTTTTAAGTCCCTCCGGAAAAAATATTGCCTGGAGTGCAAAGAAGAATGGGACGATCTCCCTATACCTGAATGGAAAACGAGTCGGTGATGTCGGTGAATATGTCGACTTCTTCTGGTCTGGCGATGAAAAGAAATTTGCGTATTTATCAGGCGATGAACGAGGAAAAAATTTCCTCGTCGCCGGAGGAAAACGTTCTCCTGCGTTCGACCGAGTCGGCAGAGTCGGCTGGACTTCGGACAACAAAGCGATCGAGTATTGTGCCGTCAAGTACGATAAACTCCTAAAGATCCGACAGCCATTTTGACCGGAAGGATACTTCATACTTTTCTTCTTCTGTGCTGTACCTTCCTACCGGCAGTGATCTTTGCATCCACTCCAAAACCCAAACCAAAGTCATACTCCCCTACGAGGCCGCCGCTTGCCGGCTTACATCTGGCGATGAGCGCCGATTCGGCGCAGATAGTCTTAAGACATATTGCACTTCGTAAGACAACCTTGGAAGTCGATTCGCTGACAATTATCGAGTCCGATAGCGTTCGTGTTTTTGGCGAAGCCGCTTATGTGCAAGTTCAGATCACCGGCGGCAAAGTCCGAACGATCGTGATTAACTTTCATCCCTTATCGGGAGAAAAGTATATCAATACTCGTAACACCTTAAACTCTTACCTGGAA
>JAUZOQ010000089.1 GCA_030706385.1 Bacteroidota bacterium
ATCACGTGATGGAAATTGCAAATTCCCAATAAAATGTTCACCCCCATACCTTGGATTCGAGTATACCAACTGCCAGCCGCTTGTCGTATCGGTTTGCACTGACGGTGATAATTGCTGTGGGATCGAATTTTGGGCAAAGCTTACATTCGATAGGAGTATGACGATGGCAAGAGCAATCGATCGTTTCATTGAGCGGATGAGAAGTGTTGAATCTGCATATTCAAAAGACACTTTGAGTAGGGAAAAGTTACAATAAAATGGGAAGTTGGGAGTTTGGGAGTTGGTAGTTTGGGAGAAGGGGGAGGGGGAAGTCCGAAGTCTGATGTCCGAAAGTCTGAAGTCGGGGAAGGGGAGTTGGGAGTTTGGGATAAGGGGGCAAGACGTATAGACGGATTGACGGATAGACGTATCGGGGGGAATCTGCTAACGGCTAAAGACTAAAGACTAACGACTAGAGTCCGTCATCGCGAGGAGTCCGCGGTAGCGGACGACGCGGCGATCTTTAAGGGAGTGCGATGTTTCAATGTTAAAGATTGCTTCGACCGGCTGGTGCCGGCCTCGCAAAGACGACGCCATAAAGGCGACCCCTTTGCTCCGTAGGAGCAACCTGTTTGTAGAAAACAGTTCAGAAGATTCATGCGAACCCCGTAGGGGTGACCTGTTAGCGAGTTCTCTCGAGACGCCTCCCCCGCCCCCCATAAAAGTTAATAATGGATTATCTACAAACAGATCGCTCCTACGGAGCTAAAGATATTCGAAGCCAATGTCTCAATGCTTAAGATTGCCTCGACCGGCTGGTGCCGGTCTCGCGATGACCGGGCGAAGGCAGAATTGTCCCGATGTTGACAATCATTTTCCTCGAATCCAGCTCATTTTGGGCAGTTGTGTTTTTTCTCTATTTTATTGTTTTTCAATAAATTATCAGGAATTGAGGGGGACTATTGTCAAATTTTGTACTTGTATTCGGCATTTATATTCCGTATTTTTGTATTCAGAGGTTCACTTCAACAGGTTCTTTTAATGCTTTTATCTGGATGGCAAACAGATCGCTCTTCCAAGAGTGTCCTGCCGGTAAGGGAGAGAGTATTGTTTGAAGTGAGCTTTGGCGAAAAGGGGACTGTGAGTTTGCAGTTGACAGTATGCAGTTAGCAGTAGTCCGTCTGAGGTAAGTCCTTTATCTCAGGAAATTCAATAGCAGTGGATAGTGAGCAGTGGCTAGTGGCCAGTGGCTAGAGGTTTCAGTGAAGTAGGCGACTTCAGTGGAACGGACTCTTAGTCCGTTCTGCGGAGCAACTTTGTCGGACGGACTGAGAGTCCGTCCCACTGAAGAAAGTCCCAGCGTCTATCAGCTACCAGCTAACAACTACCAGCTTTCTTCTACTAACGACTACATACCATCGACAATCGACTATCGACCCCTTTCCCCTTTCGTCAGTTCATTGACAACTAGAAAAACATTCTTCGTCTTACTCGAAGAACTCCTTATGCAATCTGCGTAAAGCATCGACCGATGTTTTCTCATCGACGAGAACTACGATGCTGCTCTCGACAGGCAGCAATGCGCGAAGTGAGAAGCGGCGCAGAGAGCGGAGCAGGCGTTCGCGAATTGCCGTCAGATCTTGGGCGGCATCGCGTGTGCGGACAAGAAGGGAAAGCGCTGCAAGCGGCCGCTCTTCCTGGATCTCGTAGCCGGCATCTTTTAAGGCGCGGAAAAGCGGGCGGCGTTCGTCGCGGCGAAAGCAGATCGTGATCTCCGTATCGGAAGCCCAATAATAAAAAGCACGGTTCAAAGCGAACGAAGGAATTCCTTCCGTTCTTTTATGCAGCCATTGCTTTTGCTTATCGGCTTTGCGCTTCGATTTCATGTTCTGCGATTTGCGGACGTAGATCGTTGCAATATTCTGCTCGAGTGCCAGAGCGATCGGCTTTGGCGAACGGACGGGGTTGCCCGTCGTACGCGAGATCGTCGTGCCGCGCAAAGGTTTCGGAGCCGGAGCGGTGACGCGAAGAGTTGTATGCTCATCGATGCTTTGTTCCAGAAGCGGACGAGCCACATCGTGGAATAATGCGCGAACTCCGCGACGGCCGATCTCATCGGCTTCTTCGAAGCTTAAGTGGCGGATCGGTTTTGCTTTCGGAACAAGTTCGGGATCGGCAGTAAAAATGCCGGGTACCGATTTCCAGATCACGATCTCTTTAGCATGAAGCGCTTTGCCGATCAGTGTTGCCGAGAGATCGGAGCTTTCCGAACCCATCGTCGTCGTCTCGCCTTCGCGTGTGCCACCGATGAAGCCTTGGGTAAGGATGATCTTTCCTTCGTGAAGTAGCGGGAGAATTATTTCTTCCGCTTTTTCGGAGATCGCAATCGTATCTGGAAGAGCCGATGTGAAGTTCGCATTCGTGATCACAATGTTGCGGGCATCGCAGACTTCGACGGGCAGGCCATCCTCGCTGAGAGCAGCGGCGATAAGATAGGTAGCGAACTGTTCGCCCTTGGCAAGAAATTGATCGAGGGTTCGCGGCGAAAGCTCTCGGGTGATCGTCACTCCTTCGACGAGGCTTGCAACTTCCTTTGCGATCGCATGAAATTTCTTGATCGTGCGTTCGTAGGTTCGGTCGGAGAGATCGAGCGATTCGGCAAGCTGTGTGTGGCGTTCGATGATCCGTTCGAGCGTGCCACCGGCAAAAATACTTCGGCCCGCCTCGGCATCTTCGGCTATGGAGCGAAGCCGGCGTGTCGTATGTCCGATCGCCGAGATCACGACAACGACTCCCGGCGTCACTCCGCCCGGACTTCGTTTGCGTTTGAGCTTTCGAAGCTCTTCGGTATGTGCGCTCCGGATAAGATCGCGCATACGTTCGAGGCCTCGCGCCGTTCGTGTTGTTGCTCCGCCGAATTTATAAACCAGCATGATGTTTTATTTTCTGCAGTGTGATAAAAAGATGGAGCGGCAATTAGTTCAGTTATGTTTGCAGAGATTCGACTATCACCATGTGGAATATCCAAACATTTTCCGAACTCGAGTCAACGCAAACTCTGGCCCGCGACCAACTGGCACGAAGTCGTGCGAAGCACGGTGATGTCTTCATTGCCTTGCATCAGACCGGAGGCAAAGGCAGGTACAGCGACCGCCTCTGGCACGATGAAGCCGGAGCAAATCTCCTCATGAGCGTCGTGCTGCAAGAGGTACCGAAGCATCTTCAAGACAAAATGCAATTCGTGGTAGCTCTTGCCGATCTTCAGGCGATCAGAAAACTCCTTCTACAAATTGCGCCATCGTTCAATATCGATCGTGTGAAGTTGAAATGGACGAACGATATCCTCATCGATAAGATGAAGGTATCGGGAATTCTCAGCGAGGCGATCTGGTCGGGTCCGGAATTGAAAGGCGTTGTTCTCGGGATCGGGATCAATGTCAATCAAAGATCCTTTCCGGCCGATGTTGCTTCTCTTGCGATGTCGCTTTCTTCAGTAATTCACCAAACCATTTCACTCGATGCAGTGCGGGATATGTTGCTCTCCGAGTTAGAACTCGCACTCCGCGAGTACACAACTTCGGGAAAGCTCATTTCTGCGCTTCGCACCGAGCTTGAGTGGATGCGCAGTATCGAAAGCTTTTCACTTCTCGAACCCGGCGGCACGAAAGCCGAGGGATTGCGTTACGAAGGGATCGGCGATTCCGGAGAACTCCGCGTGATCGCCGCCGATAGTACCATCCGAACCTATCAGAATGCTACATTGAATCTTCTATGATGTTCCTGGCAGTCGATATCGGTAATACGTCAGTCTCCTTCGGACTCTTCAAAAAAGAAGAGCCGTTCGAAATGACGTTTCGTTTTCCGACAGCATCGATCCTCTCCCGCGATCATATAGAAGATGAGCTGCTTCCGAAACTTGTCGCTCTGGGAAATCTTGACTCGATCCTGATCGCCTCAGTTGTTCCCAAAGCTTCGGATGAGCTCATGAAGATTCTGGGACGAACTCATAAAGAAGCTGCGATCAAAGTGCTGAAGAATGAAGATGTTCCGATCATTAATAGATATCGTAATCCCTCGGAGACCGGTACCGATCGTCTGCTCGCTTCGCTTGCAGCGCACCAGTTGTTCGGAAAGATAAGCGGAAAGCCGATCATCGTCATTAGTCTTGGTACGGCAACAACATTCGATTGCATTACGGAAGCAGGAGAATATCTGGGCGGAAGTATTGCTTTGGGAGTCGGCTCCGGTGCAAAACATCTTGCCGAGATCACTGCTCAGCTTCCGGAGATCGAACTTGTGTTTCCTGATCATGTGCTTGGCAAGTCTACTTCCGAGAGTATACGATCGGGAATCATGTTCGGAGCCGCAGCGATGATGGAAGGGATGATCGAACGTCTGCACGCCGAAGTCTTTCCTGAGAAAGAAGTACAAGTAGTTGCAACCGGAGGACTATCGAACATATTCGAAGGCAAGGTGAAGGGAGTCCACAGTGTGGTACCCCATCTTGTTCTCGAAGGAATTGCTCTGATCGCTGCCGGCAACATTTAGCACAGGCACGAAAGATTCTTTCATCTCTGTTGATGAGCACATTCACTCCTATAGCTTCATGACAAGTCTCGAACGTTCACTAATCATTCAGGCACTTGAGGAAGATACCGGTCGCGGCGATCCGACGACGGCTGCAACGATCGATTCTTCAATTGAAGGGAAAGCATACTTCCTCGCCAAAGCCAGTGGCGTTCTTGCAGGGATCGATATTGCAAAGGAAGTCTTTGTACTTTTTGCTGCTCAATCCCATCGCGAGAACCTGGTGCGATTCAGAAGTGTCGGCAAGGAGGGAAGTCACGTTTCTGCAGGTGAGCCACTCGATGAGATCTATGCTCCGCTTGATGCTATCCTCACTGCCGAACGCGTCGCACTGAACTTGCTTCAGCGAATGAGCGGCATTGCAACGCTGACAAGAGAGTATGTCAAGAGAGTGCAAGGGACGAATGCGAAGATCCTGGATACTCGGAAAACTGCACCTCTTCTTCGACCATTCGATCGTTACGGAGTTCTTTGCGGCGGCGGAACAAATAATCGCTATTCGCTTGCCGAAATGATCCTCGTCAAAGATAATCATGTTGCCGCAAATGGAATGGATATCCGGCAAGTGCTGGATAAGCTGAAGAAATATTTCGAAGCTGATGCTCATCCTCTTATTCCTGTAGAGATCGAAGTAACTTCTCTTGAGCAATTCCGAATTATCTTAGATCATGGCGGGAACATCGTCAGTCGCGTCATGTTCGATAATTTTGAGATCGGGAAACTTCGCGAAGGAATGGCAATGAATGCCGGCACGTTCGAGACGGAAGCATCGGGTGGAGTGAATCTCCATTCTGTCCGGGCAATTGCCGAAACAGGAGTCGATTATATATCCGTCGGAGCGTTGACGCATTCGGTTACCGGTCTGGATATCTCACTTGAAATCGATCACGTCCCTGTCTGAAGCAATTCATAAAAGAACATTTCCTCTGCAAAAACTCATCTGGGTATTTGCAGCATTGTTCGCGATAGCCGTTTATTTCCTGCTTCATGAGAGAACACTGAATGCTCATGATCCCGCGAATTACTATCTGGCCATCAAGTATGGCTTCTCCGTTGCAGCCGAACGGCCCCATGCGCCCGGGTATCCATTATTTGTTCTGGTGTGGAGTTGGCTGGTGGCAGCATTCAATTGCGATCCACATGCGGCCATACTGATACTTAATGGTATTTTTCTCTTCCTCAGTATCGGATTATGCTACAATTTCGTGCGGAGGTTTTGGGGAAGTGGAACAGCTATCGTTGCAACACTTCTTGTTGCATGCAATCCCGTGGTCTTATACTATAGTAGCGTAGCCGAGATCTATATCTATGATCTCTTCTTCTCACTCGGTGCCATGTATCTGTTCATGAGTTGCAGAAGGAAGCTGCTTCCTCTGGCATTTGTACTGCTCGGAGTTGCAATGGGATTCCGGTTTTCGTCGGTGATCTTGTTGGCTCCAGTACTTGCAGTTGTATTATGGTCACGAGTTGACAAAAGGGAAATCTTATCGCTTCGATCGATCGGCTTATCGATTCTTGGATTACTTCTAGGAATTGCAGTTTGGATCTTTCCATTCTACATTCGCACAGGAGGAATCGAATCCGTTCAACAAGCTTTGCGAAGTGCTGCTAATCTGGACTCGACGGTTTATCAGAATGCTGCAGTCTATCTTAGTTATCTGTTGTGGTCGGTGAATATTGGAGTGGTAATATTCCTCCTTCGAAGAAAACCGATCGCTGCGATAAAACAAAAGTGGCTGCTCGTATCATGGTTCGTGATTCCTACGATGTTCTTCATATTCCAGCATTATGCGAAAGGTTATATCCTGCTCATTTTGCCAAGTATGATCATTCCGATGGCATATACAATAGATGCAGTGAAGCGTAAGTCTCTTAAAAGAGCGATGACGGCAATTGTATTGGGAGCCGATCTCTCACTCTTTTTCTTCATGCCTTTCGTTGTGCCACCGGTTGAATCGAATCTGCCGAAAGCACAACGCTCATCGCTGGAGAGAGTGGAGACTGCATTCCTGAGATCGTTATCCTTTTTTGCACCGAGCTACTCGCACATTCGCGTGGCCGATGCAGCGATCACCGAAGCGAACGTTGCGATAACAACGTATTGCGCGCCGCAGTCAATCATCATTGTCGATAACTCAGCCGGAGCATGGGCATTTCCGAGAAGCTTGCAGGCATCGCATCCATCACTTGCTTTTGTTCAGGGCAATCCGAACGATACGACGATCGTCTCACTTTTTTCCGGAAGTGAGGTTGATCGAAGATATTCCACAGCAAAAGTCTTGAGTGCCGATACGCTTTACTATCTCATCGATCCGCGATATGCGGCCGAGTTCGGCACGCCGCCGGAAGCGGCACTCTTAGTATCGGGCTCGCGAATATCGCTCTACCGAATTACGGAAAAAGTGAAACTTCCTTTCTGGAAATATTTTACGAAGATCAAGTGACCATTACTTCTCTTGGGCATGCGGGATTTTTGATAGAAGCCGGAGCGGATACGATCCTTGCCGATCCGTGGTTCGATCCTGCAGGTGCGTATGCAGCCTCGTGGTTTCCGTATCCATCAAACGAATTGATCGATCTCGCAGGTCTTGAACGAGCGAACATCCTTTATGTATCGCATTGGCATCGCGATCATCTCGATGAATGGTTCTTGAAAGGGCGGTCGAAGGAATTCAAGGAACGCGTGCGAGTGCTGGTTCCGAATTTCAAGTACAAGAAACTTCGTGATACGATTCGGGAATGTGGTTATATGAATATTGAAGAATGCGGTTCTTTCGAAAGCATTAAAACCGATTCGGGAACAGAGCTTTCCATCATCTATGATGCAAATCCGCTTTTTGTCGATAGTGCTCTCTTTGTGCGTTCAGGCAATATCAATTTCCTGAATGCCAACGATTGCAAGCTCTCCGTTGCCGACGAAGAGAAACTTGTGAAGCGTTATGGAGCCGTGGATATCTTCACGGCGCAATTCTCCGGAGCAACATTCCACCCGACATGCTACACTTATTCGGAAGAGAAGAAAAGAGCGATCTCCGAGTCGCGGCGAAAAGCAAAGTTCGATCGCATCGTCTCATCATTCGAACGGCTCGGTGCGACGTACTACATACCCTCTGCAGGCCCGGCGTGTTTTCTTTCCGATGAGCTTTTTCATCTTAATCTAAATCCGGCAACCGTATTCTCTTCGGCTGCCGACTTCAAAGAGTATTTGCGAACCGAGGAGCTCGCTGTATACTCGGCATTCACCGAAATCCTGCCCGGAGAGAAATTCATACTTTCCGGTGGTGAGGGGAAGGTTATGAGAAGCAAAAGCGAGTTAGCGCCGGCGCGAGAGTATCTGACTGAATATGCGAATAAGAAGAAGGAGATCATTGCCGCAGAGATCGAACGATATCGTCATCCGATCGGAAACATTCTTTCAGATACCAAGCAGCACTTTCGTTCGCTTTACGCCAACGTTCCAGCTCTGGCAGTATTGGCTGCAGCGAATCTTGAAGTGAAGCTCACAGGGGAAGGGAGTGGCACATTCTTTCTCAATACGGTCAGTGGAGAAATATCGGATTCGCCATTCGATAACTCACTACAGCGATACATGATCTCGCTCGATTCATTCTGGATGCGAGCCATCATCGACGGGTTAATGAGTTGGGAGGATTTCATTCTCTCCTTCCGCTTTTCTATCGAACGTGATCCGGATATCTATAATGAAGCGATCATCGCATTCCTTCATTTGGAAACCGAAGAAGAGCGAAAGGATTACATCACCTATCATGAATTCATCGGTTCGGGAGAAAAGGAAAGGGTGACAAGGATCTGCGATGGAATGCTGATCGAGCATGACCGGTATTGCCCGCACAACGGAGAAGACCTAAGCTCTGCTGCGATCAAGGATGGTATTCTCACCTGTCCCCGGCATTTCTGGCAATTTGCGATCGAGGACGGTCATGGATTGAATAACTCTGCCACGATCAATGTGATCCGAAAAGAGGCGACGGAATAATCAGTTCACTTCTTCAAGATCTTCGAGAAGCGCATCGAGAAGCTGCTGCTTATAGATCGGCACGATACCAAGTTCTTCGATGACGATACCTGCGGCACGGTTAGCGATCATCGCAGCCTCGCGCACAGAAGCTCCGCAGGCGCTGGCAACAGCAAGAGTTGCGATCACCGTATCTCCGGCTCCGGAAACATCGGCAACCTGCTGGGCTCGTGTTGGAATCGAATATGGCTCTTTTTCTCCGCGCTCGAAAAGCAGCATGCCTTTTTCGCTTAGGGTTAGGAGAACATTTTCCGCTTCGAGCATCTCGAGTAATTTGAATCCCGCTGCATGAAGTTTGCCATCGCCATCGAAATGAATGCCTAAGGCATCTTCCATTTCTTTCCGGTTCGGTTTGAATATCGTCGCATGCTTGAACTCGAAGAAATTGTCATGCTTGGGATCGACGAAGATCGGAACAGATTTTCTAACGGCCAATTCGGTGATGCGCCTGATTAGTTTTGGCTGGAGAACGCCTTTATTGTAATCTTCGAAGATGATGCCGTCGAGCTCATCGATCTTTGCTTCAAGAAAATTGAATATCTTCTCTTCAGTCTCCGTCGGAATAGGATGCTTCTTCTCATGATCGACACGCAGCATTTGCTGTGAAGCGGCAACGACACGTGTCTTGATTGTTGTCGGACGATCTGCAGATGTAATGATCCCTTCGCTCGAAAGTCCGATATCGCCGAGCATTTTCCGAAACTGTGCGCCCTTCGAATCATCTCCGACGACTCCGACAAGTATCGCCGTGGCGGAGAGAGTATGAATATTATTGGCAACATTAGCAGCTCCGCCGAGGCGTAATTCGTCCCGATGAATATCCAGAATCGGTACCGGAGCTTCGGGAGAAAGACGCGAAACCGATCCGAACAGATATCGGTCCAGCATCAGATCGCCGATGACGGCAATACGCGCTGTGGAAAATGCTTTCGAGAAAGATTCGAGCTTTGTTTGGGATATGTGATCCATTCGTGTGCGAATTACTGGTAGTTAACACGCGTAGTATCTGTGTCATTCCGAAGGGGATTCTGTCAGGTGATTTGCCGTTTGGGTATTCCTTTTCAATGGAATTGGGCATGTTAAGGCAAATCTCCATGGAAGAATAGAGGAGTAGGCATCAAATTTTGCCCTGTCTGTTAGATGGTTTAAGTTACTGCAAAGAAATAAGTTACCAGGAAAACCCCTATTTATGGCTTCAGGGAAGTATTTAGTGGTAAATACTGTTTAATAACCCTTTGCCAAGCCCTATTTTTACCGCAGCATGAACGTAAACGCGCAAGCGCTAGAGGAAAAACTGAGATCGAAAAAAGCGAAGATCGGAGTCGTCGGCTTAGGCTATGTCGGCTTGCCTCTTGCCGTCGAATTTGCGCGCAAAGGGTTCGTGACAGTGGGAATTGACTTAGATAAGCGAAAAATCGATTCGCTTGCTGCAGGAAAAAACTATATTCAGGACATCCGCGACGAAGAGGTCAGCGAAGTACTCGCGAATGGAAAATTTCGCGCACAGGCAGATTATTCCAATACCGGAGATCTCGATGTCATCTATATATGCGTACCGACGCCCTTCACCGAAAATAAAGAACCGGATATCTCTTTTATCAAGAGTGCTGCCGAATCCATCGCAAAGAATTTACGAGCCGGGCAACTCATCATTTTGAAATCAACAACCTATCCGAATACAACGGAAGGGCTTGTTCAACCGATACTTGAAGCAACGGGCAAGAAAACCGGTACCGATTTCTTTCTTGCATTCAGTCCGGAGCGCATCGATCCGGGGAACAAGAAATATTCGACGGCAAATACTCCGATCGTTGTCGGAGGCGTAACGAAGGACTGCACAAGTCTCGCCGTATTAGTCAATCAGCAAGTGATCGCCCAAGTTATTCCTGTCAGCAGTCCGAAGGTTGCTGAGATGGAAAAACTGTTGGAAAATATTTTCCGCTCCGTCAATATCGCTCTCGTCAATGAGCTGGCAAAATTATGCGATCGCATGGGCGGGATCAATATGTGGGAAGTGGTTGAAGCGGCTGCCACAAAGCCTTTCGGCTTCATGCCGTTCTATCCGGGTCCCGGCATCGGAGGGCATTGCATTCTGATCGATCCGTTCTATCTTTCCTGGCTTGCCCGCGCGCATGATTTTGAAACGAACTTCATTACGCTTGCTGCGGAGACGAATGAATCGATGCCGTTTTATGTACGTGACATGGTTATCCATGAAGTTGCACATCTGCCGAAAAGTATCTCCGATGTGAAAGTCTTAGTTCTCGGAGTAGCATTCAAGCGCGATGTTGACGATACCCGGCATTCGCCTGCTCTGAAAGTCATCGAACTGCTGCTCAAAGATGGCTTGCAGCATGTATCCTATAACGATCCGTTCGTGCCAAAGCTATCGGTTGGCGGAAAGGATCTTGTCTCGACGCCGCTGACGGAAAAGGAATTGCACGAAAGCGATATCATCGTTATCACAACCGATCACACACAGTACGACTACGAATTTATAGTACAGCATGCATCGCGCATCATCGATACCCGGAATGCTGCGAAAAAGATCACCGGCGTAACTCTGCGGAAAAAGATCGTACTCTTAGGCGCAGGAGAACATACCTAAAGGATTTTCATTGACAAAGAAAAAGATCATTCTCGTCGTCGGGGCGCGGCCGAATTTCATGAAAGTCGCACCCGTACTGAAATCGATACGCGAACATGCTTCCGACTGGTTCGAAGCAATGCTCGTTCACACGGGCCAGCACTATGATGCGAACATGTCCGACATCTTTTTTTCGGATCTCGATATGCCGCAGCCGGATAGATTTCTTGGAGTTGGCAGCGGAAGCCATGCCGAGCAGACGGCGCGTGTGATGATCGAAATGGAAAAGCTTTTCGCCCAGGAGCAGCCCGATCTTGTGATCGTTGCCGGAGATGTAAATTCTACACTGGCCACGGCAATAGTCGCAGCGAAAGCGGGCATTCCGCTCGGGCACATTGAGTCCGGCCTGCGTTCGTTCGATCGATCGATGCCTGAGGAAATCAATCGAATCGTTGCCGATGAGTTTTCCGATCTCTGTTTTGTCACCGAACCGAGCGGATTGAAGAATCTTCGAGCCGAAGGCATTCCGGAGAGCCGCATATTCTTTGTGGGCAATACGATGATCGATTCTGTGATGGCGAATACCGGCAAAGCGAAGTTGGTTTTTCCGGCTTTGGCAAAACAATTCGATATCGAAGCGAGGAAGTATGCACTCGTTACACTTCACCGGCCGAGCAATGTTGATGACAAGGAGAACCTTACACTGCTAACGGGATTATTCGAGCAGATGCAAACATTTGCTCCGAAGATCATTTTTCCAGTTCATCCGCGAACGCGGAAAAAGTTGGAAGATTACCGGCTGATCGAACGGGTCAGGAATATACCATCGCTGGAGATGATCGATCCGATTGGCTATCTCTATTTTCTTGCTCTACAATCGATGGCAGCAGTCGTGCTTACCGATTCCGGTGGCATTCAGGAAGAAACAACGCTTCTTGGTGTGCCCTGCATCACACTTCGAAATAACACGGAAAGGCCCGTAACGATCGAACAAGGAACGAATGAAATGACGGGACTGGATATGCCTGCGATCCTCGCCCTATCCAAACAGGCTTTCGAAGGAAAGTGGAAGAAAGCTTCTATTCCGGATTTATGGGATGGCAAAGCAGGCGAGCGAATTCTCGCCGTGCTCAAGAATTTTTTAACGTAAGACTCAATGATCTCTCGATTTCGCATTCAATTATTTGTTCTTCTGGCAGTCTGCTCGCTTTTCGGAGAGGTGCAGGCACAGTTGACGGCACCTTCGTCATCGTCGACGATGGGCATTCCATCCTTATCCGGATCGGTACCCGATAAAGCTTCTGCTCAGATCTCGCCCGAGGCGATGATCTTCGATGGAGCTATCGAGCCAACGGAATACAGGCTCGGTCCGGGTGACGTTCTCCAATACCGTTCCTGGACGAGCAACGATGTGCAGCAACTCATGGTCTCGGCAGATCAACTTCTGATCATTCCGAGAATCGGCGAATTTGCTGTGAAAGGGAAAACTCTCGGGCAACTAAAGGAGGAAATCCGTGAGCACGTTGTAACTTTATTTAAGAGGACAAAAGGTGTTACCGATTCTTCACAGAATCTATTCTCACTCTCTCTGACTCAACCACGAAGAGTATATGTAACGGTTTTGGGCGAAGTGACAACGCCCGGAGTTTATACCTATACCGGTGGAACACGTGCGATCGTTGCAATAAATGTTGCCGATAGGCCTACTCAGCATACGGCGATCTTTGGTGACGAAGCATTCCAACGTGAACAAGAAAAACGCAAACGTGAACAAGACAGGCTCCGCCCGTATCTCGGCGAAGGTAATGAGAAGACTGCGAGCCGCAGAAATATCATCGTCACTCATAACGATGGCACCACTGACCGAGTCGATATTCCGCGATTCATGGCAACTCGCGATGCGCGCTTTTGTCCGCTCCTGCGCGAAGGAGATCTGATCTATGTACCTTTCAGGAGATCGTTGAACGGAGAGATCGGAGTTTACGGCGCTGTGAACTCGCCACAGGATTTTGAGTATATCGAAGGGGATTCGCTGTGGGCTATGATCATGGCAGCACTTGGACCGACGCAAGGAGCAGATCTCACCAAGGTCGAACTCACACGGATGGCGAACAACGGTGAAAGTTATGTAACGGAGATCAAGGATTGTGCTGCGATCAAGGCCGGGCAGGCTCCGGATGTGAAACTCGAAGCCGGAGATAGGATCTTCGTTCGGGATAATCCCGATCTCCGCGAGCTCTCGCGCGTTGTTGTCAAAGGTGAAGTCATGCATCCGGGAGTCTATCCGATCCGGCGGACAAATACTAAACTCTCGGAAGTCATTAAGCAAGCCGGAGGTTTTTCACCGTATGCCTTTCTCGCCGGAGGAACGGTGACACGGCAAAAGTTGGATATCGATAATAAAGATGTTACAACGGCCGATGAAGCCTTGCTCGTCGGCAGGCTTGCAAATCTTTCGGTTGAGGATACGGCAAACTTCCAATTCCTGACTCAAGTGCGGACCGGATACGTTGCCGTTGATATGTATAAGCTGTTCGAAAAGGGAGATGCCAGCGCCGATATCACACTTCGTGATGGTGATGTGGTCTCGATACCGGCGAAACCAAACTCGGTGTATGTATGGGGGTACGTCGGAAATACGGGATATATCCCGTATCATGAAGGTGCTCCGACAAGTTATTACATCAGTGCTGCCGGCGGTTATGCCGAGGGAGCAGTTAAGGAGGGGACACGCGTGATCAAAGCTCGGACGCGGCAGTGGCAAAAACCGGAAGAGACCGTTATCGAAGCCGGCGATGAGATCTATGTACCCAAAGAGAGACTTTATCCTGCCGATTATTCATTGCAGCGGACTTTTTCTATCGTAAATCTTATCGGAGGAATCGTCGGCACTGTTGCGACTATCGTCACGCTTGTACTCGTTCTTAAGAAATAATCCCGGACCTCCAAATTTATG
>JAUZOQ010000009.1 GCA_030706385.1 Bacteroidota bacterium
ATTCCAGATGATGGTCGCATTGAACTCGGCCTGGTAACGAATATTAACTGTGTCAACTTTACCATTAAGGTGAGAATAGACTACCGGACGTGCCACACCTGAATCGGGCGGCCAGGCGATCTTCGAACGGTAAATGTTTAGATGATGAGTGCCTTGATTCATTGCGATTTCGATCCGATCGACGTCAAAATCGACATCGGAAGGAAGATGCAGGTAAAAATCTCCCTGAACTTCCGTTCCGGCAGGAACATCGAACGGCTCGACGGCTATCTGGAGTCCTTCTCCGGCAGGTGGAGCGGTCATCCAGGCATTGCCGGAAGCATCAACGCCATGCGCTGATTGCCCGACCGTGGTGGCTGTATCTGTTGATGACTTGCAGCTAGCAATAAAAACTGCAGCAAGCAACATCAATAAAGGTAGGAATTTCTTCATTATTTGGATAAATTAAGTGAAAATGGTTAGTTTTGAGACAACGCTCAATACAATAGACACAGAATGAGAGGCCTAGGTTACAAATAGTCCGGATTTTTTTTGCCTAAAATGCGAGTAAAAAGAGGCAAATTCAATATTTGAACGAAAAAGTCACCCTCGGAACGAGATCATAATCTGCTTTTTCCGTCCCGGCTACTCCCCGAATCTTGTTGAAGTAGTTGCTGTACCAGAGATTCGGCATGACGTGGACGCTTGGATTGGGAGTCCAGTCAAGGCCAAAGGTCAGGAAATGTTCAATTGCGGGAGAATATCCAGGCGACGTGTATGAAAAATTCGGATCGTAGTCCAAATCCGGATCAAACGAATCGTATCGGGCAAAAAAATTGAGTTTTCGCTCGATTATTTGCCCGCTCGTAAATATTGAGAACCCAAATGGTTTTGCATCAGCAAAATCTGTTATTCCGTTCTTGTCCTGAATTTCTGCACCCTTCGATTCAGTTTGAATGAATGCTTCGACTCCAACCGTAATCGGGACCGTCTGATAGGCTGCAAAAAACTTCGTCGTCTGGTAGATCACTTGGGGGATTTCCCTTATCTGACTAATATCACCATAGATATTGAGAATAACCTTCTTATCGAAGAACTTTGCCCAAAGATCGGCATACATCTTCTTATATCTGTCGTTTTCCGGTTTTGTACCGGTTCCATCGGCATAAAGAAGGTCGTAACCAAAATTCTTCTCATCATCGAAGCCCCCTTGAATTCCGGCTCCCAGATCAGTGGGCACGGCAATCCGGTTCTTGTCCAGCAACGTCTTTTCAATAGCACGGTAACCCCATACTTTCTCGGACAGCAATATAAAACTGGGAGTGAACTGCAGACCGACGATGAAATCTGCGTGTGGATAAATTTCCTTCCACTTGATATCGGCAACCTTTAGTAGGACTCCCCTATTTCCACTTCCATCAAGATTTCCTTCATAGGAGAACATGATTTCTCCAGTAAAACTCTGGGAGAAGTCATAGTTATAGCCTAGAAAAAGCCGTCGAATATCGAAATTGGCATAATCTTTCTTGACACCGGAATACTGGCTGTTGCCGAAGGTAAAATCTTCAGCATGTTCCTTATAAAAATAGTCTACAAAGAATTGAGCATTGATCTTACCTGAGGCCTTGAAATTAGAATCGCTCTGACCAAATGAACAAGAAAAAAGCAGCATCATGAGTAATGCTGTCGATACGATCAGTTTCATGGGGATGTGCGGGGTGGTATTAGCGCTTCACTTTATTGTAATAATGCCTTTTTTCTCTGTTCAGATCAACCGGTTCCGGTGCAGGCAGCATACGGACTTCCGGAAAAAGCTTCGTTTCTGTTCCTTCAAAATCCTTTGCCCATTCCTTATGGTTATAGACACAAACCGGCAGGCAGATCGAGCAGTAATTATATTTTGCAAAATACGGAAAACATTTACCCGTATCGACAACATACCGGTCGTACCCAATATGATCTTTGCCGCCGTTGGGATCGCGTTCATCGGGAATGGCATCTGCAGGGCAATAAATCCTACAGGCGCGGCAGTTATCGCAAAATTTTGCGATGCCGGCATCGATAGGATGATCGATAGCCATTTCCAGGTTCGTGATCACGCTTCCCATCCGAAATAATGGCCCAAGCTTCGGATGAATGATCGATCCATGTCTGCCTAGCTCACCGAAGCCTGCTTTCAGGCCGATCGGAAGGTGAAGAATATTGCTATCGCCGATCGGATGCTCGACTTTACAAGGATGACCAAGACTTCGAATGTACTCGGCAAGCCTCACAACCGTTTCACCAAGCGAATGATAAATTCGCATGCATTCGATCGCCGATTCGCGAGATGGCACAACCTGGAATTCTTTCCACTTCATCCGCTGCCCAACTGCAATTGCGAATTTTTCCGTAACGACCTTGCCACGATAGATATCACTTGGTTCGATCTCACAAACCCCGACTATATCTGCTCCGAACTCTGCCGCTTTTTCTTTGATCGCAGCAGCAGCTTCGCTCGGTGAGGAAAATTCATGGCGTGTACTTGCTACAGGACCATCGAAACGAGGGTACTGTTCGTTCTGGATACGCTCTCTCAAAGCATCGACTTCAGGAACGTGAATCGACCGGCCGCCGACACTGGCGTACCAATCGTCCCACTGAAATGCCGGCGGAGAGTCCTCGCCTCCGGAGAGCGAGATCTGGACTAGCTCTTCCACTGCGCAGTTTCAGGATGAAAGCGGTGCCATGCATGCCAGTATTCCTGGTATGCAGGTATTCGGTCAAGTTTTTTCCCTTGAAGTATCCCTTCAACGCAATCGCCATGAACATTCCAGAGATCATTATGCTCATCACGGTAACCTTTTCCCAAAGAATCAGCGCGGAGGTGGAGGACTTCACCTGCAACCGTACTTTTGTAGCAGGCGAACGATGTGCTATCAGATCCGATCATAACAACGACAGGCGTCGTACCAATCTGATCATTTACGATGTGCAAAGGAAGAACGTCATTCCAACGATAAGCTTTTGCAGTATTCCCGCTGATGACACCTATCACCCAGGAAGCACGCTGCCAACCAAGTAGTTCAGAGGCAGCGTCTGTCTTTGTTGGTTGGTAACTATCGTATGGTTCAAGTCTCTTATATCGGGCTTTAAAATTCGGATCGGGCTGCATGATCAAGGTATTCGGATGAAGCGATATCCATTCGCCCAACGTCATTTGCTCGCAAGGGATCTCTCCCATGGCAATCCCCTTCCTCGGTCCAACGGCGGCCGTGCCTGTGGCCTGATACCACCAGCTGCCCGTCTCATTATCTTCGATGATTGCATCGTAGTGCCGCGCACCGACAAGACGAAAATGCTGGTACTTCCCGTCAATAAACGGATCGTACACACGCCCCGTGCGGCACATCGTGCAGTATGTTACCAAAATAGGTTTTCCTCCGACGCTGTCCTGCACTTTATGGTGGTAGCCAATAAAATTGATCGGATATGCCTTTGCTTCTCCATTGATACTGACTCCGATGATGAGCCGGTCAAGAGGTACGGCATTAGTCGATGCAGATGCGAATGTCTTCTGCTTCGGCTCAAGAAACATGTGCTCCGCGCTTGAGAAAATTTCCGTGAAATAGAGCAACCCGGCCATGAATACAATGAGAACAGAAGTCCAGATGCGACCTTTCAACCTTCCATTCATGTAAATATTGAGGATCGGCAAAGCAATAAGTGCAAGCGCCAGGATCCTAGTGGGCCAGAGGAATTTTTCGATATAATAGGAGAGATTCATTGCCTCGATGTCCTGACTTCCCGGAAAGGGCATCAAAAAGTATGCATGCAGGATGCTTGGCACGAGCAAAAGAAGCACACCTGGCAGAAACATCCACCGATAGTATTTCTTCAGGGGGAGTTCGGTCATTATTGTCTATGAATAAAGTGAAAAAACAGAAATGAAAATTCTAGAGACACAATTTCGAGGAAAGAAAAGACAAGAATTTTGATAAAATAAAAATAATCTTCTTGTCTCCAATTGACAAATCTTTGTGTCTTTTGTGAATGTATTGACTGCCTAATGCCGTCAGTCATAAATCCTTTGATTGTTGATTCATTCCATCATTACTTCATGAAAAAAAATATCATTGTTCTTACCCTAACATTATTCTTTGTTGGTGCTTTCGTTTGTCAGTACTCCTATGCGCAAGGTTGCGTCGTTCAACGACAATGCGCTCCGGAGTTCGGAGCCGATGGATCGCCGTATCTCATGCCCGGTCAGTGGCAAGTCGATGCTTCGTTCCGATATCTTGATGCCTCACGTCATTACAATGGCACGGTTGAACAGACTCAGCGCGAAACCCAAGGTACATTCGTAATGAATCGTCAGCGCATTTTGAACGTCGCCGGTAGTTATGGCATAAGCGACCAATTCAGCGCAAGCATTAACATTCCTTATTTGGTTCACGGAGAGTGGGGGTTGCCCTTGCCTTTTGGTAAGGCAGCAACCGACAGCACAGCGGCGGTACCGAACGGACCTCGTTGGAATCAAAATACATCGGGAATAGGAGATATCACAGTAAGCGGCAAATACTGGTTTCTCAACGTTAAGGAGAATCATGATCAGAACATCATGCTCGGAATTGGAATCAAAATTCCTACAGGCAATTCGAACGTCCAGGTAAATTATCCGACGATCTCGGGAGCAGCCTCCACCGTACAATTGCGCTCAGCGGATCAATCGATCCAGCCTGGCGATGGTGGCTGGGGAATTCCGCTCGAATTGGAAGCTTTCAAGACGATAGGCGATTTTTCGGCTTTTATGACCGCTACCTATCTCATCAATCCACGCGATACGAATGAGACTCCATCGATCGTGACCACACTTGGAATCGCACCTACGCTTGCAACGCTCTACCGTGTACACAATACAGTTCAGGATCAGTACCTCTTCAAGATCGGCGTAGCATATCAGGTTATGCAGAGCTTATCTGTATCCCTCGCGGGCAGGATCGAAGGTGTTCCTGTGAAGGATCTCATCGGTGGTAACGACGGCTTCCGCAGGCCCGGAACTGCTTCCTTCATCGAGCCGGGAGTGGTTTGGAACAGCCCTTCCTTCGGAAGTTTTTCCGCAAGCGCCCCTATTACAATGACAAGAGATCGTGCAGCCGACGCGTTCGGATTTGCCGGAGATGCGACATTTGCAGATTATGTCATTCTCGTTGGGTACTCGTACAGATTTTAGAAATGTGACGTAAGGAGAGACAAAAAAAAACACGAATCCTCCCATCTAAATTGATGCATGCGTAGTGCAACAATAGCAAAAACCCGCCGTCAGGCGGGTTTTTCTTTAGAGGTGTTTTACTGCCTTATGTTCTTTTCTTTTTCTTCAGAATGGGTTGGTTCTTCTCATGATGAACTTTGGAAGCTATAGGCTCCTTCGATTCATCGCTTGCAGCGCGAAGGGTAAGTATCTTCTCATAGGCTTTCTCCGCCTTCTCGATGGCAGTAAGCGCCTCGCGACGTCTGCGCGTTACTGAAAAACCAAATCCGACTACAACGATGAGGATGCCGGCCCAAACAAAATTGATGTACGGTTTGACGAATGCCTCAACGGTAAGGACTTCTTTCACCGGAGGAGGCGGATTCGCATCATCAAGCATCTTGATGATGATCTTCGACTTCGAGCGATCTTCAAGATTCGGCCGCAATTCGGAAAGGCGAAGATGGTAACTTGTGCCCGGCACTTTCACATCTTCTTCCTTCGCTTCGCCGGTCTTCAAATTTCTTGTTACAGAAAGCTCGAGAGGGATCGGCTTTGCGTTCGGATCCTTTGCATCGATCACCTCAACATTGGCCTTTACCCTGAAGGGCTGCTGCGACATCATCTTCGCACGCTCTTCCTGCGAAAAATCGAATTCATCAAACTTGATATTTGCAGCTCCGCCAAAGGCAGCAATGCTCTGTCCCTTTGTAAGCGAATCTTCAGGGATGCCGCCCTTCTGATCGATTCCTACAATGGTGAAATAAAGATCCTTCGATGCGTATTTCAAAATCCCGGGATTACGTATGGGCTCTGTGTGATTATTGAAGGCCGTCCAAAATAGAAGCGGGCGAGCTTGCTCCACATTACCATCGCGATCTTTGATATCAAGAACGAAATGATAATTTTCCGGCTCGGAAAATTCATGATGAGAATAGGTCACCGTATAATCTCCTCCGAATGCCGTTACAGGCTCACCTTGAGGCAGAGTGCCGTACTGCTTCTTCTCGTATCTCGCCGATGCGATCACACCAAGAATAAATAACGCCATGCCGGCATGTGCAATATAGGTGCCGACAAATCTCTTATCGAATTTGAATCGCGGATAGCCTATGAGCGTGAACGCAAGGACGACGATCGCAAGAAAGCCGATCCAGAACGGTCCATACGCAACGATTAGATCACCATACTTATAATAATCCCCCTTCGATGCGATGATAAGTCCCAAAAAGCCAAGAGAGAACGACCATTTGAAGGCGCTCCATAAACGTGGCTTCATTGATCCTCTTCCGCCTTCGAAGGAAAATCCTATCCTCGATTTCATGAGCTTTGCCATGATCTCGATATTGACGATAAGTGCAAATGTGGCTGCAACGGCAATTGCAAGATAATCGAGATCACGCAATCCTGACATAAAGAGAATCGCACCAACGAGAAGCGATAGCACGAAAGAGATTGCACCCTTTCTCACCATTTCCCGAATTCCTGTTTGCTTCCACTTCAAGAGCATCGTTAGCGCATTGACGAGCATGAGACTGATGGCGATCGGAATGTGGAGATTTCCATAGAAACTCGTATCGACTTTCTTCGAGACCAACGGTGCGCTCGTTCCGATAAAGACGACGAGAGCACTCGCGCCCAAAACAGCAGATCCGATCGATAAACCTGTCTCTCTCGAGAGGATCTTGTAGTCTCCACCGCGAGCATTCATATCTCTCCATCGGATAATGAATGTGACAAGAGAGAATCCGATAAAAACGACGAGTGCAGACACGAGCAGAGTAAACGCAAGGTTACCCGGATCGGCGAAGGAATGAACCGAAGCTTCGCCAAGCACTCCGCTTCGTGTGAGGAAGGATGCATAAAGTACGAGGGAATATGCCAGAAGCGTCATCCCGATATTTGTCTTCATCAAGCCTCCAGTCTTCTTTTGCGTCAACATCGTATGAACGCCGGCTATCGTGATCAGCCATGGCAACAAACTCGCATTCTCGACAGGATCCCATGCCCAGTAGCCTCCCCATCCGAGCGTTTCGTATGCCCAAAAACCGCCGAGCATGATTGCAAATCCCAATACCATCGCAGCTCCGAGAGTCCAGGGCAGAGATGTCGTTACCCAACCTTGGTAATCTCGCCGAAGCAGACCCGCTATCGCAAATGCAAACGGTACAGCCAAGAGCGTGAAGCCCAGGAAAAGCATAGGCGGATGGATGACGATCCAGAGATTCTCAAGAGATGGATTCAAACCTTTTCCATCCTGAGGAATAAATCCTGCAGGCGCTTCTCCCGGATGTGCCGAGTAAATAGATTCGAAGGGACTCTTCGCAACAAGCATTATAGCAAGGAATGCAAAGACGGCAAGATAGACTGCCATCACCGGCGCTTCATAGCGCTGACGCTGTGCGTAGGGGATAAGGAAAATTGCGACGATCGCAGTAAAGAGCGCCCATAACATGAAGCTTCCTTCCTGCGAAGCATAGAATGATGCGAAGAGCAGTGGTTTGCTTAGTTCGCGTGAGGAATGCTCATAGACATAATTGATGTCGAACCGGTAGTTGAAGATGAAATAGAGGAGGGTGCCGGCCCCGATGAACATTGCCCAGATCGCAACGTGAGTTGAGATACGGGCTGCGGTCAAATATTCGGTCCTTCCGCGGGCAACAAGCGTGTAGAGAGTCATCCCCATCAACGTTGCCGCCAGCACGATACCCATTGCAATTGAGCCGATCATGTGGTTGATTCCTTAATAAAAATATAGACGAGATCGATCGCCGATCATACGGAGGCTTGATAGCGACGCAGCAAGCGAAGCCATTCGTTAACTTTTTGGAGCTGCACCCTCATATCGCGAGGGGCACTTCGTCTGAATATCGGTCACCTGAAAAACTCCGCCTTCTACTTTGCCTACACAGACAACCTGCGGCGCAATTTCAAAGTTATTCGGACGGATTCCGACATACCGAACAGGCATGACGTTACCCTTGTGATCCTTCATGCTGAAGGTGAAAACCCTGGATTGTTCGTCGTATTTCGTGGGAAGATCTTTCTGCCATTCGCCTGAGACCTGAACGCGTTTACCCGTTCCCTGGGCGGAGGCGAAATCTGCATAATCTATCTTGTTATCGACAAGTGCAAATGCTGCAATTCCGATAAAAAGCAGCGCAACTGCAAGTGCTATAATATGTTTCTTCTTCATAACTAATTTCGAGTATTATTCAAACATTCCGGATTTCCAAGAGGTTCAAATTTCCGCCCGGATTATGGCGTATCCTTGGTAGTACAGCCACTGAATAAGGCCGGCCGGAATCCGCAAGCCCTGATTCTACGTAAATCAAATGGGATAGGCGATTACCGACGCCTCTGCTTTGGCATAGGTTTTGCCCGATTTATCTCAGATGCCCCCGGGAGGCGTGTTAACTATCATGATTTACAATGAAAAAGGATTCATCAAAAAAGATTTCGATCGGAAGAGTATTATTTCCGATCGTCTTTGCAGCGGTTTCAATGATCTATGTCGGATGCTCAAGTAGTACGAGCAGTACGCCTTCATCCACAAATCAATCCACGATCAATACGTATACGGCCATGGACAAAGGTACGGTGACCTCGTCGGCATTTCAGGACAAAAGTCCTGCAGTCGAAGGCTCGGGCTCGACGGCGGATTCCATTGTTATTACCCGTGCAAGGATTGTGATCAGTTCACTGAAAATGCATACCGTCGGCGACGCCGATGATGATAGCCTGCACCATTTCAAAGACGGCGATCCCGATGTGATCAAAGCCGGGCCATTCATTGCAGAGTTCGACTCCGGTGCCGAGAAGATCATCTCAACGATCACGATTCCTCCGGGAACATACGACCGCATCAAGTTCGAGATTCACAAGTTGAACGAGAACGAAGATCAGTCTCTATTGAACGATCCCCTCTTCGGTGATTTTGTTAATGGCGGAAGATACACGTTCATCATCGATGGTTTCGCTTGGGTTAACGGAACGGCGTATGCCTTTTCATTCAAGTCGTCTCAGACTGATAATGTCACGGTGTTTCTTGATCCGCCAGCCGTGTTCGATACGGCTCATGTCTATGATCTGCGGCTGATCTTCAATCCGAAGCTGATGTTCGGACGTACAGGCCTGCGGCCGCTTGATCCGCGCGATCCTGACAATATTCATGCGATCGAAGGGCTACTGAAGAAGTCTATTCGTGCATTGCGCACAAGCAAGTAATTTTTTCGCGATCCTCGCAGGCATCGGCCTGCGAGGATCGCGCGTTCTCATTTACACTCCTCTCAAGCAAAAAAGTGTGAATGATGTAACGAAAAACTAAAGTTCTGTAACATATTCCTCCCCGTTGCTGCGTAACTTTGCATTTGCAGCAAAAGAGCCAGCTATTTTCTCTCCGGAAGTTCTCTTTAAGCAGACCTTCAATAGCAACCACTCCCTTGTTTCCCCGCAAGATCTTATTTACATTTATTTCTAATTCATAACTACGCTTACAAACATGACAAAACGCACATTTCATACCACCGGAATCGCAGGGATCTTTTTAAGCCTTGCATTCTTCTTTTCCTCCTCGGTTTTCATTTCAGGTTGCTCGAGTTCTTCTACAAGTCCCGGAACAACTTCAACAGTCAGTGCAACCGATGATATGCAGAATAACACGATATCGGGAACATTCCAGAAAGCACCTTCGCCGATGGACGGACCGACCGTCGACTCGATGACGATCACGAAAGTCCGAGTCGTAATGAGTGGCCTCCATCTCCACGTCAGCGATGAAACGGCTGCAGGAGTAGGTTCATTCATGAGCCAGCCAACGGTCGTGACATTTGTACCAGGATCAGTAAATTCCCTCGGATCGGCAACCGTTCCGATCGGTGTCTACACGCAGATGATCTTCGATCTCTATTCGCTCAATCCTGTTACCGATGCTACACTTATCGCCGGTAATCCGGCCTTCGCTGATTTCCTTGTCGGAGGAACGGCAACGATCATCGTCGATGGCAGCATCGTAAAGAATGGCACGAGGAGCACGTTCTCTTACCGAACCGGAATGGTGAGAAACCTCAAGCCGGTGTTCATTCCTTCATCGCTCATCACTGTCGCCGAACAAAACTATTCTGTTGACTTGCGCTTTGATGGCAAGATCGCTTTTGCTGTTACCAGCGGTAAAGCTCTTGATCCGACAGCTTCAGAAAACAGTGCCACGATCGACGATCAGATCGCAAAAGCATTTATTGCAATGCATTAAGAACTTAATAAGGAATTCTTCTTATTCAGGACGGATTCGCAAGGATTCGTCCTTTTTTTTTGGCTTTGGCATGTTAATTGTAGTCTTGCCTATATCCCTACTGCAAATGCTACAACTGCTATTTCATTATTCTTAACACCAACATGAAACCGATTCAACACTTTAGATTCATACGCCTTAAGGGATTACTATCATTAGGCTTTTTTGCCGCTGGAATTTGGCTTGCCGGATGCTCGGATAAGGCGAGTATCAATACTGCCTCTGTACCTGCGAATAAGGCAGAGATCCGGACTTTCGCAAGCATGCAGAAAGGAACGATCAACTCGTCAACGATATTCGGGAAAGCACCGGCTATCACCGATCTTCATTCGACGGCAGATTCCATCGTGATCACCCGTGCGCGAATCCTCGTCGGTGCAATTCAGTTGCATCCCGTCGGAGGACCCGAAGATACTATCATTATCATTAAGACCAAGGACGACGACGAGCATGAAGGCATGGGAAGTGGAAACGGCCACGGAAAAGGCCTCGCCAAAGGCCATCACAAACGCCACAGAGATAACGACGAGGACGTCGAGATTCGTGTAATCGAACGTGAGGACGGAACGATCCGAGTTGGTCCGTTCATCGCCGAGTTCGATACAGCCGGAGAGACGATCGTATCTCGAGTAGCAATTCCACCCGGTACATACGACAAAGTGAAATTTGAGATCCATCAGCTCAATGAGAACGATGACTCTACATTGCTAAATGATAGTCTCTTTGGCGACTTCGTTAACGGAGCACGATATACGATCATCATTGATGGATTCGCCTACATCGGAGGAAAAGCATATCCGTTCTCGTATCGGTCTTCGCAGACTGACAATGTGACCGTCACGCTCGATCCGCCGGCAGTCTATGATGCAAATCACACATATGACTTACGCCTGGTTTTCGATCCGAAGATCATGTTTGCCCGACCGGGACAAAAGCCGCTTGATCCGAGAGATCCGGATAACAGAGAAGCGATCGAGTTAATGATCAGGAATTCGATACGAGTATTGTAAGATTTATCAACTGATACGAGAAGAGCCCGTTTCATGACGGGCTCTTTTAGTATTAAGCGTATTAAATGATTTTAGCGCACGAAGAGGAGTTAACTTACCACTTCCTCTATCCTCTTAATCTCGGGAGCCTTGGAGATAATTGCCCTTTCGATCCCTGCGCGTAGCGTCATAATCTTCAGCGGACATGTTGCGCAGGCTCCGAGAAAGCGGACATCGACAATTCCGGCTACTTCATCGATGCTAACAAGTTCAATATCGCCTTCATCGACCCGTAGGAAAGGACGACAGTATTCCAGTGCGCTTTCAATGCGCGAGCGAAGATCATTCATCCTCTAGTTTTCCGTACCAAGAAGGATTTCAACCGGTTTCTGATTCGGGAGCAAGTTTGCAATACTCACTTGCTGAGCCATCGTCTGCGCAATATCCCTGAAAGAATGAGCAGCTTCGGTCTCAGTACCGCTAACGACTATCGGAGAACCTTCATCGCTGCCTACTCTGACCGAAGTTTCAAGCGGAAGTTCGCCTAAGAAAGGTACACCAAACTCTGCCGCCGCTTTTGCAGCTCCGCCATGAGAAAAGATTTCCTCACGATGATGACAGGCCGAGCAGATAAAGTAACTCATGTTTTCGATAATGCCGAGAACAGGCACGTGGACTTTCTCGAACATCCTTACTGCTTTGCGTGCATCGGCAAGTGCAATGTCTTGCGGAGTCGTTACGATAACCGCTCCCGTAAGAGGGATCGTCTGGACTAGTGTTAGTTGGATATCGCCTGTTCCTGGAGGGAGATCGAAGATCAGATAATCCAGATCTCCCCAGAGCACATCTGACATAAATTGCTTTAGCGCTCCCGATGCCATCGGGCCACGCCATACGACGGCAGTATTCGGATCGACAAGAAAACCTATCGACATGACCTTTACCCCATGCGCTTCAAGTGGCACCATCATTGCGTGGCCATTAACCTGTTGTGCTTCCGGCTTTTCATTCTGCAGCCCGAACATGAGTGGAATGCTCGGTCCGTAAATATCGGCATCGAGCAATCCTACCTTCGCGCCGTCTTTGGCAAGTGCAACGGCAAGATTGGCTGCCACTGTAGACTTCCCTACTCCGCCTTTACCGGACGCGACAGCGATGGTATTGCGCACGCCGCTTAAGGCAGGCGGTTTGTTCACGCCTTGCTGCATGGCAACATTGGATGTCATCGTAACCTTGACATTGCCTTCGCCGGCAATTTTCTCAACGGCCGTTCTTGCTTCGAGTTCGAGTTTATCCTTCAGCGGGCAGGAAGGAGTGGTAAGTTCAAAGGTGAAAGCAACTTGCTCGCCCGCTATCTTCACGTTCTTGATCATACCAAGCGATACGACATCCTTGTGCAGATCCGGATCGATCACAGATCGGAGAGCATCGAGAACTTCGGCTTCAGTGAGAGTTGAATTGTTTTTCGAAAAAAATCCCATAAGAAAATTGATGTAAGTGCCGCTAAAACAGAATGCACAGGGCATCGGTTCGGGAAGTTACTTGCTGACCCATTGCGCAACGCTATCGGCAAAGTTCTGAATCTCCTTTTTCAAATTCAGAGTAAGTCTCTTTGCATTTGTCATTTGCAGCTGGATCACATGCTGGCGCACTTCATCGGGAGAACTCGATTTCCCGACAGATTCGAATGAGCCAACATCGGCTACCCATGTCGAATATGACCATCGGTATTGCGGAAGAGCAATCCGTCTATAGAATTCGTCGACGAAAGTGAGAGAATACTGATCGGCATAGCGTGGCAATAGATCTCCGAATTCATCGGGATCCAGCCTGCTAAGACGCATGAAAAGAAAGAAATAAAATGATCGTGTTGTATCATTTTTCGTCAGTAGACTGTCACAGAGAGCAACTGTCTTGCTATCGGTCGATATGGGCGTATAACGCTGTAAATAAAATTCCTTCGCAGTTTGCGAGATGTCGCTACGCTGCAAATAGAACGAAACGGGCCTTCCTTCGATCAAGGAATCTCCCGGAGGAAACATCTGCCTCATTTTGTCTGCGCGTTCGATACTATCGGTATTGACATTCCCCGTGGGGAGTTCATCGAGTGGTATGTCCTGATCTGTCCATCGCGTACTATCGGGCATAAAGGGTTTTTTGTTCGATCCTCCGCAACTGCTAATGAGAAAGATGAGAATAATGAGCGAAGCGTTTCGGATCATGTAGATAGTCGTCCGGATATGAAGGAAGTAGAATGAATTGGCGGTATTCTCCGTTCCCAATGAGGACAGTCGTAGTCGGACTGTGATTGGAATTTTTTGTCCCTTGAATCGTTAGATAAATCATGTATAAACGAGTGCTTCCACCGGTTATCCTCAGCATCGTGTCTCTTCTTTTTGCGACAAGCGGGTATGCCCAATTATTCTTGTCGCCTCCGAAACAGTTATCACCCGCAGATCTCTTCGATGCCGAAGGAGTATCCATTCTTATTAATCCGATAAATCCACTGCAACTCGCTGCAGGATCGGATGTAAATTACTTCTACTATTCTTCCGATCAAGGACAGTCGTGGAACGGTAATGGATTGAATACATCTTTCGGCGATCCCGGCGATCCTTCGTTGGCAGCCGATTCAAAAGGCAATATCTATTACAGTCATCTCTCTGATAACTTAGATCGAATCGTAGTCCAGAAATCAACCAATGGTGGTTCAAAATATTCGGACGGCACATTCGTAGGCCTATCCCATTCTCCAAGAGCGCAATTTAAAGAATGGATCGTAAGTGATCTTTCCTCTACATCTCCGCACAAGGATGCTCTCTACCTCTCATGGACTGAGTTCGACGCATACAAGACTTCGCAACCCCGATTCGATAGCAGCAGAATTCTTTTCTCGAGTTCCGTCGATCAAGGGGCAACATGGTCAACTCCTATAGTAGTAAGCGATAGCGACGGCGATTGTGCCGATAGCAGCAATACCGTTGAAGGAGCTCGTTGCACAACAGGGCCAAATGGAGAAATTTATATTACGTGGTGCGGGCCCAGCGGTCTGCTGTTCGATAAGTCAACCGACGGTGGTAAAACATTCGGCAAGGATCAGATTCTCTCAGCTATTACGCCGGGCTGGCTATTTAATGTCAGTGGAATCTACCGATGCAATGCATTTGCAACTCCGATCTGTGATATAAGCTCCAGGAAAACACGAGGGAATCTGTATGTCGTTTTTTCCGATAAACGAAATGGCGAAAACAACTCCGATGTGTTCTTGCTAAGATCTACTGATGGTGGCAGTAGCTGGAGCGTCCCACTTCGGGTAAACGACGATACTACACAAACCGAGCAGTTCTTTCCATCGGCTGCGATCGATCAGACAACTGGATTTATTTATTGCCTGTTTTATGACCGGAGAGATCATATCGGGCGAAATCTCACCGAGGTTTATCTTGCCAGATCGATCGATGGTGGCTTGAGTTTTCAGAACTTCCGCCTGAATTCGAATCGGTTCAATCCGAGCAACAAAATCTATTTAGGCGACTACACTCACATCGCTGCTAGCAATACGTACGTTTATCCAGCCTGGACGGAAGAGAAGAGCAATAACGACGGAATCACATTCTCGGAAAGTATTTGGACGGCAATCGTCATCGATACAGGCGCACTTCGAGCTGCTGTAACTGAGCCTGCAAGTCCAAACCAGGCTGATCTTTCGGTTTCCTTATCTCCGAATCCTACTCATACACAGTTGCATATTACCGTGAATCGTAGCGCAGAACTTCACGGTTCGCTTGAGATCCGCGATGTCATGGGTAGGAGTGTTATGGCCGTACCGATGACTAGTGAGTCAATGACGATGGATGTTAGTCACTGGGCTTCCGGCGTTTACTATTGTATAGTCGAATGCGGTGACGAGCGAGCGGTGCAGAAATTTATTGTCGGGCAGTAAATCTTCTTGTAAGAGTTGCAATGACTTTTTCCGGATCTTCGGCTTGAGAAAATGCACTGAGGATTGCCAACCCTCCTACGGGAAGCTCCAGCAACGGCTCCGAGTTCTCAGGCGTAATGCCACCAATCGCTATTACCGGAAGAGGCACATTCGAACAAACCAAAGCCAACTCTTCCACTGTTCTTGGATTCGTGATCTTTATTTTTGAAGATGTCGGATACATATGGCCGAAGCCGATGTACGCTGCTCCCTCCTTCTCTGCTCGAATGGCTTCTTCGACCGATCCGCAAGATATACCGATGACACTCTTTTCTCCAAGAATTTCACGAGCATATACGATCGGAAGATCTTCCTGCCCTAAGTGGACTCCATCTGCTCCGGAAAGCAGCGCCAGATCGGCTCGATCATTAACGATGAAGAGGATATCACTGCATATCTTGCGAATTCGTTTAGCGATCGGAAGCACTTCATCCATCGGCATGATCTTCTCCCGTAGCTGAATCGCAGCGGCTCCGCCACGCACTGCAATTTCTGCCAGATCTTCGACAGAATACTTGCCAATGGCTGAGGCGCCGAGAAGTACATGGATTCCTCGAATTCCTTTTCTCATCAGGCAGAAGGCAAGATCGCCGTGTATTCGGAAAAACGACTTATAGGATTTTCGGATTGCAGGAGATCCCCCATGACGAACACTCCGTGTGCGCCTTGATCGATGCAATATCCAGATCTTTCGGGTGTCATACCTCCGATCGCAAATACCGGAATCTTGACTTGAAAACATATTTCGCGAAGCGTCTCTAAGCCCTGAGGCTTGCCGAACTCTCGTTTTGAAGGAGTATCATAGATTGGACCGAACGTAATAAAATCCGCACCTTCAGATTCCCACTTCAAAGCGGATTCAAGCGAATGTGCACTTTTGCCGATCAACTTTTCGGCTACTACCCGTCGCGCTTCATCCACAGGGAATCCGTGCTCGGGAATGTGCAAGCCATCGGCGCGAACTGCACGGGCAATATCGGCACGGTCATTTATGAAAAGATCTAAAGAGTGAGCAGTAGTCCTCTTACGAACTTTTTCCGCCAATGAAATCACATCCCTTGCCGATAGATCCTTTTCACGGATTTGCACTGCTCTCAATCCACACTCTGCCAATCGTGCAATGCGATCCACTAGCGTATCCGGTGGAAGCAAATTCCGGTTCGTGACGAGGCAGAGCCGGAAATTAATTTTCGATCTCATGGCGGATAAGCCCCGTCATCGGTGAGGATCGTTCGGCATAGAGGCGTTTAGGAATTCGTCCGGCTTTGTAGGCAAGTCGTCCGGCCTGAACTGCAAGCTTCATTGATTCGGCCATCATAACGGGATGCTCGGCGCAGGAAATTGCCGTATTCAGGAGGACGGCATCGGCCCCGAGTTCCATTGCAAGTGCAGCATCGCTTGCAGTGCCGATTCCCGCATCAATAATAACAGGTATACGTACCGTTTCCCTGATGATCTGAATGTTATACGCATTACGGATTCCCGCACCGGAGCCTATCGGCGCCGCGAGCGGCATAACGACGGAGCATCCGATATCTTCGAGTTTTCTGCATGTGATAGGATCGTCATTGCAGTAGGGCAATACGACAAATCCTCTGTTCACAAGATCTTGAGCGGCACTGAGAAGTTCGACGACATCGGGAAAGAGAGTTTCATCGTCGCCGATAATTTCAAGTTTGATCCAATTTGTTTCTAATGCTTCACGCGCAAGTTCGGCGGTTAAGACTGCTTCTTTTGCAGTAAAACATCCGGCAGTGTTCGGCAATAAGCGATAGGAGCCACGGCGAATAATATTCAAAATGCTTTCGCCGAACGAATCGGTCACGTCGTGCCTGCGTATCGAAAGTGTAACCATTTGTGTGCCGCTCGCTTCGAGCGCTGCCGTCATGATCAGCGGATTCGGATATCGCGCCGTGCCCAAGATGAGCCGCGACGAAAATTGTTCACCGGCTATTTCCAAAACATCTTGCTCTTTTTCCTTGATCATAATTATCCCCATTGTGTTGCGCGAATTATCTCAACACTGTCGCCTTCTCGAAGCATCACCTCTGGCCAAACTTTACGAAAAACAACGGCCTCATTGATGGCAACTGCAAACCCGGGTGCATCCGGATCGATTTGCTTCTGCCGAAGAAGTTCGGTCAGACCGGTTGGTTGATCAAGGTCTTCTTTTTTTCCGTTGATGACAACAGTCATACTACTTCCTCAATAATATGTGCTTCTTGACTGAACCGACTCGGTGAAAAGACCTGGAGATCGGCTCGCTTCGTTCCGAGAAGAATTTCATCGCGAAGGGCATATGCTGTCAGCGGAGCAAGCAAAATTCCATTGCGATAGTGCCCCGTTGCATAATACAATCCCTCTTCATCTGCCTGACCGATGATCGGACAGTTGTCACGCGAAGCCGGGCGCATGCCGCTTTGAAGTTCTGTGATCTCCAGTTCATATACTGCAGGCAGAACTTCCCATGCATAGTGCAATAACTCCATGATCGGACCTGCAGTGATTCTTCGATCCAAACCCTTTTCCTCAGCCGAAGCGCCGACAAGAAGTCGCCCATCGTCCTTTGCTGCAAGATAGATTCGCGGCGAGCGAATGAGATGATGCAACTCGGCAGATGGCTCGCTTTTTAATGTAACGACCTGCCCTTTGACCGGACGAATGCCTATCGGATCGATGCCCTTGATTTTTCCGGCAAGCGCCCCCGGAGCAACTGTAATGCTGCTCGCGTTTCGAGACACTCCTGAAACTTCGACTCCTTCAGCCTTTCCTTTGCGGACGACAACTCGATCGACTTGCTGATGTTCGTGAATGATTCCTCCGCGATTTAGGAATGCTTCATGTAGTGCTGAAATGAGTTTCCGGTTATTGATCTGTCCGTCATTCGCAAGATAAAGAGCCTGCTTTACTTTTGGAGAGAGCAGTGGTTCTCGCTCACGCGCTTCGGCGCCGCGGATCAACTCCATTCCATCCTGACCTAACTTCTTCCGGAATTCGAATTGCCGCTGAAGGATCACACTATCATCTGCGGTAACAGCAACGATCATCGAACCGCATCGATCAAGCGCAGGCACTTCGTTTTCGCGCACATCCTCTCGCAGTTCCGAGAGAAATTCCGGGTACGCTGAAAGGCCCTGAAGGCATAAATTGTAAAGAGCTTCTTCCTCATAGCCTGCTTCAGCGTGAGGCGCAAGCATCCCTGCTGCATTCCATCCGGCACCACTTCGAGGAATGGCCGATTCTTCATAGATCTCAACAGGCCTTCCGGCTCGCAATAGCTGCCAGCCGATAGAGAGGCCAATGATCCCTCCTCCGATAATAATATGCGGATGATCTTTCATAATTCCATGAGCTTTAGGCACTATAGATCTCAGCTCCGGTTTTTAAGAATTCATCGCTCTTTTCTTTCAAGCCTTTAGCCAAGGCTTCCTCTTCGCTGATCCCGACTTCGATCGCATACTTGCGGACATCTTCGGTGATCTTCATTGAGCAGAAATTCGGCCCGCACATCGAGCAGAAATGGACGGTCTTTGCACCTTCTTGTGGAAGAGTCTCGTCGTGATACTCGCGAGCAGTCTCGGGATCGAGTGAAAGATTAAATTGATCTTCCCATCTGAATTCGAATCGTGCTTTGCTTAGGGCATTATCCCGAACCTGAGCACCGGGATGGCCTTTTGCAAGATCGGCAGCATGTGCGGCGATCTTGTATGCTATCACTCCGTCCTTCACATCTTGCTTGTTCGGCAATCCAAGATGTTCTTTCGGAGTGACATAGCACAGCATTGCACAACCGAACCAACCGATCATTGCCGCACCGATCGCACTTGTGATATGATCGTAGCCCGGAGCAATATCGGTAACCAGCGGGCCAAGTGTGTAGAATGGCGCTTCGTTGCACTGATCGAGTTCGAGATCCATATTCTCTTTGATGAGCTGCATCGGAACGTGGCCTGGCCCTTCGATCATTACCTGGCAATTATGCTTCCATGCAATCTTCGTCAGTTCACCAAGCGTTGCAAGCTCGCCCAGTTGCGCATCGTCATTGGCATCGGCGATCGAACCGGGACGCAATCCATCGCCCAGTGAGAAAGAGACGTCATACGCTTTCATGATATCACATATCTCTTCAAAATTCGTATACAGGAAATTCTCCGTATGATGCGCCAGGCACCACTTGGCCAGAATGCTTCCGCCTCGTGAGACAATACCCGTCATGCGATTGGCAGTGAGCGGCACGTAACGCAGAAGAACTCCGGCATGGATTGTGAAGTAATCGACTCCTTGCTCGGCTTGCTCGATCAGCGTGTCACGGAAGATTTCCCACGTCAGCTCTTCAGCCTTTCCGTTCACTTTTTCAAGTGCCTGGTAGATCGGTACTGTACCGATGGGCACCGGAGAATTGCGAATGATCCACTCGCGCGTTTCGTGAATATTTTTTCCCGTTGAGAGATCCATTACTGTATCGGCTCCCCACTTCGTTGCCCACAGAAGCTTCTCGACTTCATCTTCGATCGAACTTGCCACGGCGCTATTACCGATATTGGCATTGATCTTGACGAGAAAATTTCGTCCGATGATCATCGGTTCGAGTTCGGGATGATTAATATTTGCCGGTATGATCGCTCGGCCGGCAGCAATCTCGCTTCGGACAAATTCCGGTGTAATGTATTGCGGAATGCCTGCTCCGAAGCGCTGCCCGGGATGCTGCTGATTCAGGATATTGCGTTTCGAGTGTCGGTTCTCGACATACTCCGTTGCCTGCTCGCGCCCCATGTTCTCGCGAATGGAAATGAATTCCATTTCCGGAGTGATGATACCTCTCCTGGCATATTCCATTTGTGTAACATTCATGCCGGACTTTGCTCGCAGTGGCTTGCGGCGAAGACCGGGATACTCTCTGAGATTCCCCTTTGATCTGGCATGTTCCGACTGCGAATCGGAATTGTAACCATTATCGATCGGAGCTATCGTGCGTCCGAAATATTCTTCGACATCTCCTCTTCCCTGAATCCACGATGCACGAAGCGGCACGATCCCTTTCGTAATATCTCGGCTTGTTTCCGGCCCGCTTGTATCGTAGATCCTCACAGGTTCATTCGGCACGATTGCGCCGTCATATGCTGAGGTAGGATCGAGTTCTATCTCTCTGAACGGCACGCGCACCTCGGGGTTGATGCTTCCGTGGACGAATACTTTCTTACTGCGGGGAAATGCCTGAGCTGCTGAGTTTTCCATGATCGAAAGTGAATTATATAATTTCTTTTAATGAATATTGCGGAAGATGAGCAAGAATCCGTCTGCCCTCTCCTATTGAAAATGAATCTTGGAGAGCATTCGTAATATACTCTTTCGAATTACGAATTGATTCTGGCATCTCGTTTCCGAGCGCCAGATTTGCACATATAGCTGCCGAGAGCGTACATCCGGTACCGTGTGCGTGTGTCATCGGAATTCGGAGACCGTCAAACCAGAAGCTCTCGGTTTTGCTCTTATAGTAATCCGGAGATTCTGAGCTATCCAAATGCCCACCTTTAATGAGCACTGACTTGGCTCCGCGCGAGATCAATACTTCGGCGGCCTGCTCCACATCATCTTTAGAAGTGATCTTGCAGCCGGAGAGCATTTCTGCTTCCATGATATTCGGAGTAATGATCTCGGCACGAGGAATGAGCACATCGAGATATGCCGTCATCCCTGCCTTCTCCATGAGTGCTTTTCCACCGGATGACATAAATGGTGTATCGACGACAGCAACTAAATTATTCTCTACGATGAAATTCGCGATGAATCGGATCGAGTCCGAATCATAGATCATTCCAGTCTTGATGAATCTGATCGGAATGTCGGTGATCAGCGTCTGACATTGACGTTCAATGACTTCATGCGAAACCGGATACACTGCCTGGACGCCCATCGTATTCTGCGCCGTCGTTGCAGTAATGACGGAAAGCCCGTAAACATTTTGGGCGGCGAAAGTCTTGAGATCGGCTTGAATTCCTGCTCCTGAAGTCGGATCGGAGCCAGCTATCGTTAAAGCAATGGGCACAGAATGCGGATCGCCGTTCGGGGACGGTGGCGAGTCAAAAGATAGATGAGTTGAAGATTTTGTATTCATTTTCCTACGCCGGCATTATCCGGATCAGGTCTGTGGGTGTGATCTCAGCCTGCTAAGAAGATTCTTGCAAGCACCCCGTTTTCTAAATGTTAGAACGTATAACCGTTCTGGCGAAAAATAGTTCGCATCTCAGTAACTTGTAAGAGTACGATCGATCCGCTCAGTCCAGGCATTGATTCCGCCAGCAAGGTTTCGTAGATGCGAGTAACCGTTCTTCCTGAGTATTTCCAATCCTCTTCTTGAGCGAACACCTTCCTTGCACAAGAGAATGATATTCTTATCTTTAGGGATTTCCTTCAAGCGGTTGGGCAATTCCGAAAGCGGAATGAGCAGGCCGCCGAGATTCGCGATTTGATACTCGTACATTTCGCGAACATCAAGCAAAAGATGCTCCTGAGTATTGCGAAGGATCGAATATTCTTCCACGCTAATATCTTCAGATACAACTTCATCTTTTCGGCCATTGCAGAATTCATCGTAATCGATGAGTTCACGAATCGAAGGATGTTCTCCGCAGATCGGACAATCGGGATCCTTCCGAATATAGAATTCCCTGAACCTCATTGCAAGAGCGTCATAACTAAGCAACCGTCTAGCAAGCGATTCGCCAATTTCCATGACAAGCTTGATCGCCTCAGTTGCCATCAGCGTTCCGATGACTCCGGGCAGTACGCCGAGAACTCCATCTTCATTACAGGAAGGTACACTTTCTGGTGACGGCGGATGCGGATAAAGGCAACGATAACATGGCCCATCGCTCATTCCGAAAACGCTTACCTGACCTGAGAAGCGAAGTATCGAACCGAAGATATACGGAATGCCAAGGAGAACGCAGGCATCGTTTGCCAAATACCTGGTCGGGAAGTTATCCGATCCATCGGCTACGATATCGTAATTCGAGAAGATCTCCATCGCATTCAGTCGCGAAAGACGCTCTTCGTGGATGTTCACCGTAATATTCGAGTTGAGTTTTTGAAGACGAGATCTTGCTTCTTCTGCTTTAGATTTGCCAACAGAGCTTTCATCATAGAGGATTTGACGTTGCAGATTCGACGAATCGACGATATCGTAATCGATTAGCCCAATTGTTCCAACTCCGACTGCTGCGAGATAAAGGGCCATGGGTGAACCGAGGCCGCCTGCTCCGATAAGCAAGATACGCGACGCCCCGAGCTTTTCCTGGCCCGCAATACCTACTTCCGGCAATGCGATATGTCGAGCATATCGCTTCAATTCGTCCTGGTTCAATACGTTGTTTATTTCGCTTTTGCTGCTTTGGCTTTTGGCTTCGCTTTTCCCTGTTTGGCTTTCAAACGGGCAACACTTTTTTCCATCCGATCCTTGTACTCAGCAGGCGGATACTCAACCGTTGCCATTTCCTTAACAAACTTTTCAGCAATATCAAGCGGCATCTGTAATGCATTTTTGAAATTGATACAGCCTTTCTGAAATTTTGCTTTGGGAAGGAGTTTTTCGAATTTCTCGCGAAGGCCGGAGCCGCCGAAGCGGATCGAACTTCCGTACATCACCATCGAATGAAACGACATGTGATCCTTCACGCTCGATAGCGCATACTTCATGAAATCGCCCTGCATATAGACGAGCATTTCACGGCCCATCATGCCGGCAACAACTTCTTTGACGAGAGGATCGGATTTCAAGATCAACAAACGAAGTTTCGAGATCACTTCTTTCCGATCTTCAGGCAGAGAATCGATATATTCTTTAGGAGTCATAGCAAATCCGTGAAATCCATATGTCATCAACATCATGGCACACGGATTTCACGGATTAAACGGATTTGCAGGGATTTCGTTTCTACTCTTCGGCAGCTGTTTCGGCTTCGGTTCTCGGATCGCCATACGAAGGACGTTTCTCTTCACGCAGTTTACTCCAATCTTCGCCTCGATAGGCACGAAGCGTATACTCTATTTGCTCATCGAGAGCGGCCGGACTATATGAGAATATAAGCGGACGAATATCGACATTCCATCCTTCAAGATGCTTTGAAGCATAGAGGGCTTCGCGTTCTTCTGCCGTCGCGCAATAAAACACTGCAACTCCTCCAGGCTTGCCGATAAAATGATCGTGAAAGATCACCAGCGGCAACGACCGATCACCGACGAAGTCGTTGAATACCCGGTTCGCGTCTGAGGGCAGCATGCCTTCAGAAGCAAGGGCATAAACCAAAAAGCATCGAGGTTTTTTGATGGGAGGGTTCATTCGACGATCACCTTTTTTGTTACTATTCCTTCATCGGTTTCCATCCGTACATAATACATGCCCGGAGGAAGCTTTGCCCTAAAATCGTGTTTGCCTTCGGAGAGCACGCCGTCGTAAACGGTCACGATGTCTTTGCCAAGATTGTTGAAGATGTGGAGATAAAGAAAAGAGGACTTACCCAAACTGCACGTTGCATGGACCGAACCGGTAGTTGGATTGGGGTGAACTAACAACTGCTCATTCAAAAAGCCTCGTGTTGGAACGGTAGATTTGGCAAGTGGCAGAAAAATGAAATTTACCGGCATCGCAAAAGTGGAATCAATTTTGCGATTTCGCGTATGGAGGTGAATAGATCCGCTGAATCTCATTGTGTCACTAAATACAGGAGCTGTTGTTGCGAAAAACAATCTAATCGTCTCATACGTAAGCGGGGGTATCGCTAACTGCCGAATTATCGCAGTATCGAGAGTTACCGTCATATTAAGTGCGGCAGAAGGATCGATTGTAAACGAAAAAGAATCGCATTGCAAGGAATCAGCAATATTGTTAAAAATACTGAAGTCTTGATATGAGAATGGCAGGCCTCTGCCATATTTAAGGCCGGTAGAGTCTGGTTCGAACGTCACGTCATATTTGTAAGGCCTTCGTATCCTCACAGTGCTGTCATAATAACTTTCTACATCAAAACTATGAATATCTTCCAAGGCAAATTGACAGGTGCTGCATGGGGGACTCGGCTCTAGCCATGTCCAAGTAAACTTAAAGGTATCTTTAAACCTGCCCGCCGCCCAAGAAGCGAATCCAAGTCTGCAACCAACTCCCCACCCAAATGGAGACTGCGGGAAGCGATGCAAAGTTGGCGCATTAGCTTTGCTTATTTCTATAAAATAATACGAGCACGTGTCGAAACCACTGCCAAAACTGCAATTTTGATATACGTAGCGATACTGGGGACCGCCAAAAATCAGTGAGTCCATACCTACGGGTATGCGTAAGGTTTGAGCAGACACCTCAAAAGAGCCGCATCCCAGAATGACGAGGCAAAACAGGGCTCTTAGCATTTATTTATTTTCCCTGGTTATCATCTTAATTGCAGCCTCATTCAACAACTAGCTTCTCCGTCAACACTCCATCCTTCGTTTCCATCCGCACATAATAAACACCTGATGGCAGCTTAAACGAGAACAGATGTTGTCCGGCCGGCAACCCGCCGTCATAAACTACGAAAACATCCTTCCCTAGTTCATCGAAGATATGCAGATGAAGTTGGGTAGCCTCTTTCAAGGTACAGAGAGCGTGGCCTGAGCCAATGGAGGGGTTTGGGAATATTTCCAGATCGTTTGCTTTATCCACGCCTGCAGATAAACCGGATCTCGGCATTTCCTGGAACATGAAAATAAGTGGAATCGAACACAGTGAATCCTTTCCACCAAAATGCGCCATGCACTGCACCTCGCCGGCAAATGATCGCCAAGGCCGGACCGGAATAAGTGAAGTGGTGAAATCAAGCAGCAGATTTTGTGCAACCGTACCGGCGGTAACTTCGACGCTGCTTACTCCGATCGAATCTTGCTCACACTTGAATGTGATCGACGAAGAAGAATCAAGTGCAAGTCTCCAGCTATCGAATACGACATTCACGTCTTTATTATTATAGATCTCAAGTTTGGAAACGGCACCAAAGTATTTATTCTTCGCTGTGTCGTAGACAAAAACGACACCGGAATCAACCACTTTTCCGTATATCAAAGTATTGTAATAGTGCGAATAGATCTTTATCGCATTATCCAAGTATGTGTTGACAAGAAATGACTGGTTTTCATAATGATTCTCGCAGCCCCAGCATGTATAGAAGCGCTCGTCACAACTCCCACTGTTATATCTTAGGAACCAGTATGCAACGCTATCAACATACCTGCCCACACTATCTGCCTTAAATCGTATTGTTCCGATATCACTCACATAGAACGGAGGATTGACATTTGAAGGCCCAGTCACTTCGTACTGACACTCGCCTAATACCCGTGGATTCTGACAGGTGCAGGACTCTACCGAACTCGGCCGACCTGTAACGAAGACATCATTGCCGACAGCGACCTTCAACTGCTGAGCGGGACTCGCTGAAACCATTGCGGACAAAACAAAAACACAACAAAGGACTTTTCTCATAGTAATTCGACAAATATTCAGTACAAACCTACGGAGGATTCGGGAGGATTGTACCGTCATTGCAGGGTAATAATCAGTACCCTTCATCGAACTCAGAATATTATTCCACGATCACCCTCTTCGTGACAACTCCTTCTGACGTTTCCATTCTTACATAATACATGCCTTGCGGAAGCGTGAAGGAGAAATCGTGCCTGCCGTCGGTCATTGTGCCGTCATAAAGAGGCAAGATATCTTTGCCGAGTTCATTGAAGATGTGAAGGTGCAGTGCTCCGCGTTTTTTCAAGCATAGCGACAACTGCGTTGGACCATTTGATGGATTCGGAAAAATATTCGGATCGAACCTTGAAGACGCAACTTTTGTCGCTACCCCATTCTTGATCGAAGAGAAATGCATCCAGAAGCTGAAATTGACTTCAGTATCCACCGCAGAGTTGTATGCGTGGATTGTTGCCATTGCCAGGATAGTACGATCTTCAGGAAATATTGGGCCAGTATGGGTAAGCCTGAATCCCAGAGTTGCCTGACTGAATGGATCCACTGTAGCTTTCGCAAATGGAACTGAGTCAATAAGTGTACGCAGACTCATATGTGCGCTGGAATCGATAGTAAGGATGCAACTATCCAAGGTTACCGCATCCGGCCGGTTATTGAAGATAAAGACTTGTCCGGCAGGAACGCTCATGGGGCGATACCTATTCGTCAACGAGTCGATCACAAAGTCAACGTAGTAATTCGCTTGTCTAAATCTCAGCGTAGAATCAAAAAAGGTTTGCCCGGTTACGTGGAGAATGTCCTCAACTTGATTGTCACAAAGACCGCCTCCCGCGCCGTACGTTATCTTGATGGTATCACTGAATGTTCCTGCACTGAACGGTTCAAAGAGGAGCTCCTGATTTTGGCCGACGAAAAATGGGAATGACGTGTCTTGTCCGTCAAGCGGCAATCCAGCTCCGTCGAGCGATTCGAAGGCATGAAACGGATAGCTGCAATTAGGACCTTGCTTGTCGTGACCTTGGTATACGTTAACTCTTCCACCGACCGGGCATCTCGCCGGAGGTACTTCTTCGAATTGTGCAAGACTTTGCCTCACCAACCCAAGACTGCAGAATACGCAGAACAGGAATTTGAGTATCATATTCTAGGAGTTATTTCATAGCATACATATGGCAAAAGTAAGAAACCGTACGGTACGAGCAATCGTGGCTTGGATAGCACTACTTATACCTAAGTCTTACTCCACTACAACCTTCTTCGTGACTACGCCTTCCGATGTTTCCATTCTGATATAGTACATCCCCGGTGGGAGCTGAGCACTAAAATCGTGTTTGCCTTCGGAGAGCATTCCATCGTGAACGGTCAGGATGTCTTTGCCGAGCTCATTGAAGATACTGAGATGGAGGGATCTATCGCCTAGAGAATGACAAGTTATCTTGATTGAGGCTGTCGACGGATTAGGAAATACTTGAAGACTTCGATAGTCAGATCCTATTCGATCAACGGATGAAAGCGGCAATGCTTGGAAAACAAAAAATATTGGTACATTATATAGTGAGTCAATCCCAGAGAAATTCGCAACACATTGAATTATCCCCCTGAACGTCCCTTCCCTGCTTCCACCATGAATTGGGGCATGAGTTGAAGAAAACTCAAAAAGCAAATTATCGAGATGACTCCGCGAAGAGATTAATATTGAAGAAACTGGGGTAGAGTCTTGTACGATTCTAAAAGAAATTGATGATGAAGAGTCGTATAAGACTTTCCACTCAGTGAGGGTTACCCTGTCAATTTTATTATTAAAGAATTGAACGGGAATACTAGCATCGCTATATCTTCTTGTCGTTGAATCATAGGAGAAATAAGCGTAGCCGGGAAAGGTGACCGCCGATTGCGACGAGATTTTGATCCGCTCATCGTAATATGAGTCAACAATTAGTGTCTTAACCGTATCGGAAGGAGGGGAACAAAAAAGTGGAAAACATGATGGCCCTCCTCCCGGCAAGACATAGTGCAAATGTATGCTGTCAACATATTCACCTGCTTGTATGGGTTTCACAAAAATGCCGCCGTCCCCGCCCCCCTCTTGGAACGGGGGGAACACGTTGGAATCATGGGATAGAGACCAATAGCATGTATCATTCGGGCCACTACAATCAACCGTAGTAAACAGCTGCATTGGAGGAGCGTAATATTCTACATCGCCTACCGGGATAGTAAATTGTATGGGCTGTCCCATCCCTGGCACAGCTAATAATACATAAAACAGAGCGTAAAGCAGGGCTTTGATCATATTGGATTATCAGGTGTACGCAAACTACGACGAAAATTCGGGAATCGCACCCGATCTCTGAGGCCAAGAATCCATGCCAGTTCAAGAGCTTAACCTTATTCTACAATCAGCTTCTTCGTCTCCACACCCTCGCTCGTCTCCATTCTAACATAGTACATCCCCGACGAAAGCTTTGCACTAAAGTCGTGTTTTCCTTCGGAGAGCATTCCATCGTGAACAGTCAGGATGTCTTTGCCTAGCTCGTCATAAACGTGCAAATGAAGAAATGAGGGTCGAAGAATTGAGCATACAATCTTTGCAGATTTATGCGTTGGATTCGGAAAAACTGAAAGCGGGATCTCGGAAAGATTTTCGATACTTACACCTGATTTTGGCTTTTGTTGAAAATAGAGAGTGACAGGAAGGAGGCAAATAGAATCCTTTCCAGAAAAATGTGCATGGGTCTGCACTATTGCATCGAAGAACCGATAGTCGGCTGTCGGAGAAAGTGATGTTCTAAATAGGAGTTGGATAGAATTAGAGTGCTCAAATCCCGGCAGAATAACCTGAGTTACGGATAGTGAATCTTGTTGTATAGAGGACAACTCGATAGACTGGGAAGAGTCCTTTATGATCGTCCAATCGGTAAAAAGCGTACTATCGTTCTTATTGTTGAAGATATCCACATTGCTGCTTGCCTCTTCATATCTATTGGAAATTGTGTCGTAGGCAAAGAAAATACTTTGGCTATATCGAATCTTGATCTTGTCATCGTAGTATGCAGTAACCCTTAGCTGCTTGACAGTATCCTTCGGAGGAGAACAAACCGGGAAGCCATTGATGCCATTCATGCAATGCCTTAGTGGCGAAGGGCAGAGCATGTAGCTAAGATTCATCGTTGAGGAAAATTCTCCTGCCTTTTGGGGTGCAATATAGATTTCCCGATCATTTTCATAAAATGGTGGTTCCAAATTTGAGATCCCACTCAAGCACCAATTGCATGTATCGGTATACCATACACGAACAACTACGGAATCTATCATTTGGAAATAATTGCAGCTCTGAGTGCTCGGTTCTGTTATGATATACGTAACCGGCGTGTCGATTTTCGTCACATCTCCAACGGGTACGGTAACCTGTGCTTTGCTATCTGCAATCGACCAAAGTATTGCCAGACCAAAAATCAGAAATTTCATACGGCAAATATACGCCTAAACTTCGGCACATTGTACTGGGTAAAAGGTCAATTATCCCTACCCTACTTGTGCACCCAGTTTCTCCATCTGGACTCGGAAGCTTTCCAGCTTCTCTTTTTCTTTCACAATAATCTGTTCCGGTGCACGGCTTGTGAATTTCTCATCGCTGAGCTTGTTCAGCAGGGACTCGTATTGCTTTGTGATGCGCTCAAGCTCTTTTTGGATGCGTTCTTTTTCTTTCTTTGCCTCTTCGGCGCTTTGCGCTTCTTGTTTAATGAAGACCTGTCCGCGTCCGCTCAATAGTTCAGCTGAGTATTCTTTGGAGGAAAGCTCTGCTCCACCTTCGGCTTCCAGAGTAAGGGCTGAGGCTCTGCAGACATTCTCGAGGATATTTCTTGAAGATTCGGCTAACTGCAGGTCGGCGGCCGATTTCAATCTAATAATGAACTCAGCCTGCTTGCTCGGAGCAAGTTTTGCATTCGACCTGAGAAGCCGCGCAGCTTCGATGATCTTTTGGATGAACTCGAATTCTTCCTCAGCCTTATCATCGATCTTCCCTTCATCGGAGGTGATGTAATCGTCTCTGCCGATCAGCACTTCGTCAGGATTGCCGGTTAGTCCGTGCCATAATTCTTCGGTGACAAATGGCATGATGGGATGGATCATCCGCAAAATGCCTTCAAGAATCTCAACGGCAAGTGGAGTTGACTCCGGCTGCAACTTTACGATCTCTAAGTACCAGTCGCAATAATCTTTCCAGATAAAATCATACAGAAGTTTCGTAACATCATTGATGAGATAGGCATCGAATGATTTCTTCACCTCACGTGCGGCACGGTTGGCGCGCGAGAGGATCCACTTATCGGCTAGGGTGGAAGCCGGCGCGTTTGCGAAGCCGCCGGATCGGGCATTGTCCTCAGTCGTTCCGCGCACGGAGTGGAGAGTCCGTGCCACTGAAGTTGGTGCCAGTGTATTCTGATACTCCGTGTCCTTCGCTTCGAACTTCGGTTCGGGATGAGTGGAGCGATATTCATCGCGCTTCATCATGACAAAGCGCGTGGCATTGTAAATCTTATTCGCAAAATTCCGGCCCATCTCGCAACTCTCTTCTCCGAAGCGGACGTCTTGTCCGAGTGGAGCAAGATAAAGCAGGGTGAAGCGTACAGCATCGGTACCATACTTATTGACAAGATCGATCGGATCCGGTGAGTTACCGAGCGATTTCGACATTTTCCTTCCCTGTTGGTCACGAATGATATTATGGAAATAGACATCGCGGAATGGAATTCGATCTTCCATTCTTTCGCGTGGCATGCCATCGGGCATTTCCATACCGTGCGTGAATTCGATTCCGCCCATGATCATACGCGCAACCCAGAAGAAAAGAATATCCGGTGCGGTCGAGAGCAACGAGCCGGGATAGAATGTTTGCAGGTCCTTCGTATTCTCCGGCCAACCGAATGTTGCGAAGGGCCAGAGCCATGACGAGAACCACGTATCGAGCACATCGGGATCTTGCTCGTAACGCGATCCGCAGTACGGACACTTTTCCGGTTGAGTAATTGAGACTACCGGTTTCTTGCATTCAAGCGTGCAGGCAACATCGCCGACGCAGTACCATGCCGGAATACGCTGTCCCCACCAAAGCTGGCGCGATATGCACCAGTCGCGGATGTTCGTCATCCAATGCCGATACGTATTGATCCAACGCTCGGGATGAAAATGAATGAGGCCATCTTCAACAACTTGCAACGCAGGTTCGGCAAGCGGTTTCATTTTCACGAACCATTGATCGGAGAGATACGGCTCGATCATCTCGCCACCGCGCTCGGAGTATCCAACGGAATTGGTATAATCTTCGATCTTCTCGACGAGGCCAAGCTCTTCCAGATCGGCAAGAATTTTCTTGCGCGCAACATAGCGATCGAGCCCGGCGTATTTGCCGCCTTTCTCATTGATATGCGCTCTCGTATCCATCACATTGATCTGCGGCAGATTGTGGCGCAGGCCGATTTCAAAGTCGTTCGGATCATGCGCCGGCGTGATCTTCACGCAGCCCGTTCCGAATTCTTTATCGACATATTCATCGGCAATGATCGGGATCTCCCGATCCATGAGTGGCAGGCGCAGTTTGCGACCGACTAAATTCTTGTAGCGCTCATCGGCAGGGTTGACTGCAACGGCAACGTCACCAAGCATCGTCTCCGGACGCGTCGTAGCAATAATGATATACTCCGGTTCGCCGGCTTTGCGATCGATAAGTGGGTAGCGGAAGAAGTGCAGCTTCCCTTTTGTTTCTTTATGGATTACCTCTTCATCACTGAGAGCAGATTGCGCAAGCGGCGACCAATTGATGATACGCTTGCCGCGATAGATCAAGCCTTTATTATAGAGACGCACGAAAGCTTCAAGAACGGCTTTCTCATATTTCTCATCCATCGTAAACGTGAAGCGCCGCCAATCCGGACCGCAGCCAAGTGCTCGAAGTTGTGTCTCGATAAAATCCGAATGTTCATGCTTCCACTTCCAAACTTCTTCTACGAATTCTTCGCGGCCAAGATCGTAGCGCGTTTTTCCTTCATCGCGTAATTTCTTCTCGACCTTTGTCTGTGTTGCAATACCGGCATGATCAGTGCCGGGAAGCCAAAGCGCTTCGTGGCCGAGCATGCGGTGATACCGGATATAGGTATCCTGAATAGCATTATTGAGCGCATGACCCATGTGCAAAATGCCTGTCACATTGGGCGGAGGCATACAGACGACAAACGGAGGCTTGTCATTGGCGCGCCGGCCTGTCGGATCCTGCGGCACTTCATCCGGACGGTACGCATAGAACAATCCGCCCTTTTCCCAGGCAGAATACCACTTCTTCTCTACATCTTGCGGCGCGTAAGCCTTTGCTAACTCTTTTTTCGGCGTCTCTGACATTAGTACGATAATTTAGTCAGGATATAACGTTTATAGGAGCGGGAGGTTCAATGAGGGGTGGACGGATAGACGGATAGGCGTATAGGCGTATAGGCATATGGCGGTAATGGAAGCGGAGAATGGACTGAATGGAATATGACCGACTAAAGAATTCGGAAATAGATCCTTTGATAATCGAACCTACCTCTGCAAGGCAATCACCCACGCTAAAACTCCTGCGCAGCCAAGCACGATTGCCGTGATCTTCCAGTATAACTCGCCACTTCGTTTCGTCCATAATAAGGCTCCGAATCCGAACGTCCACAACATGGCGGCTTCAGTACTGAAGAGGGTCAGTCCGCGCTGAGATAAAAGGTGAGCCGGCCCTAACGGAGCCAAGGGCAATGGCGATATCCAAAATATGTAACGGCTCATCTCGAAGGGCATAAAGAATCCGATTCCGATACGCATTCCTGTGCTGAACCCATCGAGCAATGGATGAGAAACTGCGGCGAGAATGAAAAAAGCCATTAACTTCCAGATCTCGCTAGGTTCGATCCATTTCTTTGAGCGAAACAGTAGCGCTGCGAGGAAGGCGGTCAGGCAGGCGACCAGTATCGAATGCATAATGCCCCGATGATCGAACATTGTGCCACGGCCAACGAGGGACATAATGATCGTATCCGAATCGGGAATGGCTGCAAGCAAGATCGAACCGAGAATAACTTTGCCGCGGTTCGGAAATCTTGAAAAGCTTGCAATTCCTGCTCCAATAATGCTATGACTGATTACCGTTGGCATGATCGTGAATTGACTGTGAGCGTGCCTTGCGCATTATCCAAACAAATCTACGCATATTTTCGGCATTTGTATTCGCCCGCTCATAGGATGGCAGAATATGTGATACACGAATTGGAATATAACTCTTTAGAGAAAGAATTATCGTTCGGTTAACGAACCATAATCCTACCAAGAGATGCTTAGGGTGCGGTCGGATTTTACGATAACTCAGCAGCGCGAGCTTTGCGCTTTTGGGCAGCAGTAGGCGGAGGAGTAAATGGTGGATGCACGACTGCTTCCATCACTTCAAATACATCATTATAGGGAGTAGCAAATTTATCGCATGCTTCCTGCAGAGATGTCGCTTCTACAACGACGTTAATATCATTTTCTCCGTGAAACATCTGGCGAATAACTTTAAATCGTCTCGGATCACCATGTGGAAAAGGAGGCAGTAGTGCGGATGAGAGAAATGTATATTTCTTTACCACATTCTTCTTTTTCGAAGATCCTTCCGTGGGTTCACACGTGATGCCGAGGAACACATAATTGAAGCTCTTATTCAGGTACGTCGTCTTGACGATCGCTTCATCCGGGGATTCCAGCACAACTTGATATCTCATGGAAAGAGTAACACGAAGTTGGTACAAAAGAATACAGCAATCACAGAACCGGGCGGAAATGGGACTATTCAGCCTCGATCAGAATACACCAAGCAACTGCCTTGCGCGATGACAGGCTCCGCATAGGACTTCGGAATTCGATAGGGAGAGGTCGTCTTTACTGCGCAATGATATCTTCGAATGGACATGCCAATCCCCTGCAAGCTTTGCGTTACACCTTCCGGCATGGCCGTGCGTCGTTCGCTGGCATTCGCATTTGCCGCGGGATCGCGTGAAAGCCTGATTCTTGATCGCTTGAGTAAATTCCATAGATGCCTTGTTTGTCACATCAACTCTCGAAAGACAACTTATTTGGCAAGAAGATAATTCTCCTACCTCCTCATCGGCACCATGATGAAATCATTACTTCGGATCGATCATCCAAAGCGCCAAATCGGGCATCAGAGGATTGGGGATCACCGTCCGGAAATCTGCCACAAGATGATCTTTTGTCAATAGGAAAGAGCCGGCAGACGTTCTGTAAAGCGGAGCGTATATCGTTACGATTTGTGTACTATCGCTTCCTGCCCGATTCGAAAATGTCGCTGATTCATCGGGGTGCTCCTGAACGTGCCCGAGCCAATAGAACACATGATTCTGTTTCAGGTAGCTGTTGATGCCGTCGCGCCGCAGGCGGTCGTTGTACTCGTAATCATTTATCAAACCATCGGAGGATAGTATATTCATATCGGAATAGTATCCGATCATCCCGGGCCAATCAAACATGAAGATGTTTGTATGTGCCGGCATATGACTCCGCAGCCAAAGGGCGATCTCAATTTGCCACTTCTTATCGGTGTACACATGGAAATTGAATGGATTCAATCCTTGAGAATTTCCGCTGGCATACTTACTCCATGACCGCATCCCGGTGAAAGCAACGAGCGTGAGGAAAATCGTTACTGCTGCGGCGATCCGCACCCGTTCTCTGCGTCTAAAGAGTAATCTGCTTCCGAGATCGAACAGATATGCCACAAGCAATGCTGCCAACGTAATTCCAACAACATAATACCAAGCCCAGCGCGTATTCCCATCTGTGAAAAGATAGAGGTAAAGCGTCAATAGCAGTGTCCCACAGGACAGGGCAAGAAAGACCCATCTTCGCCCGCTTCCCTTCTCTGAAAATAGCCCGGCAAACAGACCACAGATTCCGGCCAGGGTCGCAATTTCTCCGATGCCACTGATCGCGCCGAAATTTGCGGAAATATAGGGGAAAGTGCTTTTTATCGCCCCACTGATCGGGACGAAGTGGCCGAAGGAAAAATAATTGTAGAGTACATAAGGAAGTCCTAGACAACATGCAGCAATTGCTGCGAGCCCGATATTTATGACTGCTTTCCGATCATGACGCGATTTCCAGGCAGCAGCGAGGATAAGGGGTACGGAAAAAAATATACTATCGAGCCTGGCAAGGAAGAGCAATCCTGTGAGAACTCCTATCAGCAGCCAATCCCTTGGCGAAGACGCCCGGCCAATGACTTCCCTAATAACATAATACGTGAGCATCACTAAGAGAAGTCCATGAAGATGAGCTTCCGAAGCATATAATCCTGTGCACAAGAAATAGAACACTAGTACGGGGATCGCTAAATACCAAAAGCGTAGGCGAAGGAATTCATTCAGGCGCAGAACATAGTAAAGGATGCCGATAAAGAGCAATTGCTGAAAGATGCAGACTAGAAGCAGGGCAGCACTTTTATCTCCACCGGTAAGCACAAAAATTCCGGTACAGCATATTTGCCATAAGGGATGAAATCCATTTGTCATTGCAATACGGTTGAACGTGCTTCCATAACCAGCGACAATATTACTTGCAACCTGGAGATAGAAGTAGGCATCGTCAGAGGGATAATGTTCCGGTCGGAGCCAGACAGGGATAATGCAGGCGAGAAAGCCGATCAAGCCGGAGAAAATAATAATGTTCTTTTCGGATCTCTGCATAAGCCTATGATCTGCCATTAAATGTTATATCTTCTTGGCAATCAATTAGATCGCGAAGATTCATTCATGACCTCGGATATCGATTATGTGTTATTTTGCATCTGAGGAAACACACAAAGATACAACCCCCGAAGGAAGTAACCTATAGTTGAAACAAACTTCGAGCCACGGTATCATCATTATACTTTTGTTGTGTATTTCACCTTTTAACCTTGATCATGCCATGCCACGATATATGCGATATATTCTACTTGCAGTATTTTCTCTAATTTCTTTTACCCCAGCATCTTATGCTCAGGGTATTAAAGTAAGTTTCTCTCCTTCGAGTCGTTTCTTCCCAGGATTCGGAAATGTCTCGATCGGTAAATCGAAAGACCAAACCATCATCATTAAGAATGCCGATACTTCGACAGGAGCACTCAACTGCTCGATTACCGGACCCACTGGGAACGGATTTTCATTTTCGGGCCCGGCCAGTTTCAGCATCGGAGTGGGACAATCAGATACGTTGATCCTTCATTTTGCGCCGCAAGTTGCCGGGTTAGTTCGTGATACGATCTACATTTCCCATAATGCCGATACATCCTTTTCTTTGAAGAACCCCGTTCGTTATGCACTGAGTGGCACGGGTGTAGCTGCCGATACTTTTCCGAAGATAACCGTCAACACGGGATTCGGCGGATTTTTCAACGTGGGTACAACCCCTGTTGGGAGGACCATCTCGGCATCGTTTACGATCAGGAACACCAGCGATACAATTCGAACACTTACCGGCAACGTTGGGCAGACTTTCACCTCGCGCTTTTCAGTTACTACCGGTGCAGGTGCATTTTCGCTTGATACGGGTAATGTTCAGACTGTAACCGTGAGCTTCACCCCCGATACGGCAGCGCAATTTCTCGTCGATTCAATTATCATAACGAGTAATGCAGCAAGCCCAAACAACAGGATAAAAATTACGATTATTGGCTCAGGGACGAAAGCAAGTCCATTCCCCCAAATCTCGATCGGAGGTCTTCAAGGAGGGATCATCAATTTCAGAAACGACACAATTCCGAAAACAAAGACGGCAGTCTTCACGATAAGGAATACATCCGATTCACTTCGGACCCTTACGGGATCTGTTTCAACTCCGGGAAGCCCATTTGCTATCACCTCTGGAAGCGGGGCCTTCTCACTTGATTCCGGACAGACGAAAACAGTTACTGTGACCTTTGCTCCGACAACGGCGGGATTATTCCGGGACACGATCATAATCACAACTAATTCAGACGCCGCTAACCAGCTCATCAAGATCCCTTTAAGCGGAACGGGCGTCATCGTAGCCGGGCCGAGGATCAGCGTACAACCGCTATCCATAAATTTCGGCAATCTTACGCAGGGCGGATCAGCTCCATCATTTGCGGCTACGATCAAAAATATTGCAGATTCAGCTACCGATACGTTGCGAGGCTCCATAACCCAGCCGGGAATGCCATTTAGTATCACCTCTGGAAGCGGCGATTTTACGCTGGCTCAGAATGATTCAGTACGCCTCATCATTCAAATGGCAACGGATAACGCCGGCACATTTAAGGACTCAATAGTGATCCTTTCCAATTCCAATGACAATGCGAAACGATTTGTTCTTCGGCTAAGTGGGACAGTGCTAGGACTTGGAGTTAAAGACGGAGCAACTCGATTCCTAATGACAGCCGCTCCGAATCCATTTAATAACAGGACTGCAATCGGCTTCACGCTCGACGAGGCTTCTACTGTTAGCCTGAAGATCGTTGATGTTCTCGGGAAGGAAGTATTTTCTGCATCACCTCAACAGCATCCGGCAGGTCCCTGCGAAATTGAGTGGAATGCCTCAGGAGTTCAAAGCGGATCATATACGTGTCTCCTTACGATTGGGAAAGAGACACACTCACTTCGGATAATCCTTGAGAAGTGATAAATCTATCGAAAATGTGTCCGGCTTCATGATGAAGCCGGACATTTCCTTCTCCATCACACTCCAAGTCGAAATTCTTGCCTACCCTCGTTCTACGAGCAGGACTCCGATAAGCGCTAGTACACCGCCGCCGAAAAGCTCCGGAGAGAGTACTACCTTTCCGATCATGAGAGCTATGACAGTCGTTAGTATTGGCTGAAGATTTTGGAAAATCGCTACCTTGCTTGTTTCTAATTTTCCGAGTGCATAATACCAGAGCACATAATTCACACACGATGCAAGGAGCCCAAGATAGACAAGCTCTATCCAAAGATTACCGGAGATCGTAGCAACTTCCTTCAGTTCGAAATTTCCTAACCCAATTGGCAAGAAGAGCAATGTTCCAATGGTCATGTGCAGTGCGGTGACTCGAAGCGCTCCATACTTCGGCACCAATGGCTTTCCTAAGAAGGTAAAGAGGGACCACGCTACGACGGCAACAAAGATCAAGAGATTGCCTTTTGTATTCGCTGAGTCAAGCGTTGCTCCATGCTCGAACATGATAATGGCAACTCCCAGAAAAGCGATCGCAATGCCCGAGGTCTTCTTCCAGTTCAGCTTCTCCCAATGAACCCGAAGCGCGAACAGAAAGACGATAGCAGGCGTGAGAGCATACAGCAATGCGCTATTGGCAGGAGTTGTATACTTCAATCCTTCGAGATACAGAAACTGATTGATCGGAATATTCAGCAGACCTAAGAACACGATGCGAATTCTATCTTTTTTCGTGATGCCGGCAAGCAAATTGAATCTTCGCTCCCGCATCATGACGAAGAGTAGTAAGGAAACCGAAGCAATCAATGCTCGGAACGTCAGGACCATCGAAGGAGAAAGGGTCTCGACAGCATCCTTGCCGACGATGTGCGTCATACTGGCAATGGTTTGCTGGATAAAAAGAAGAAAGTAGATCAAGCGGATTTCCCTATTGTTTGGGAGGAGGATCGTTGTTGAAACATCAGCTTCTCTGATTCGGCTTCGAAGGTGAAGTTGTTATAGGCATCGACGTATAACCTAGTTCTTAATTCAACTTCGCCTGCCATCGCTATAGCTAATCGACATGCTTTCAATAGATCGGCCGGTATTTGCGGATCGGCAAAGAGAATCCCTTCTTTATCCTTCAGCAGATCGAATACCTGTTTCAATGGGCTCGAGATTACCGGTAAGCCGGCCAGCATATACTCGAAGATTTTAGAAGGCAGAGCCAGTTGGTAGCTTCCCGAATGCGGTTCAATAAGTGAGACACCTATATCGGCAGAAGCGAGAACACCAATAACCTTTTCCGATTCGATCGACGGATGAAAAAATACGCTTTCCTCAAGCTTATTCGTATTCACTTTTTCTTCCAGTTTTCCCTTCAGCAGACCATCTCCAATGATAACAAACGCGGCTTCGTTGCTAAGTTGGGGCATCAGATCAAGTATCAGGTCCAATCCCCTGTCTTGCTGGAGCCCGCCGATGTATACAAAAATCTTTTTCTTAAGTGGGATAGTGAAACGATCGCGAAGATAGGTACTCTGCTTTAATTCTTCCTTCCCCGGAAAATTCCTGATGACTATGCTTGGCGGAAGGAAATTATGAATTGTGCGGATTGCATTAGCATCATCGGGTGCAGTTACGATCACAAGATCGGTTCGCTTCAACCCATAGCTCTCCCATCTTCTCCAATACCATTTTTTTAGCGGATTATCGGCAACCGAAGGCAACTCCGTATAGAGTTCGCGGGCATCATAGTAGAGTTGTCCTACTTTCCCTGCCGATCTGCTATGAGCAGCCGCACGAAGAGAGTAAAGGTCGCAGGCAAAAAGAATTTCCGTGCTTGTCGCTTTTTTGAGTTCGTCCGCGAGCAGCGAATCGTATTCCATAAACATCTTCCGCCCGCCGCGATGTTTGAGTGGCAGCTGCCGGGCAAATATATCTCCGATGGAATGGATATCCGCACGATTGGCTCCGGGAGTTGCAAAAACAATTTCTACTTCGTGATCATGCTGACGAAAAAAATGTGCAAAGTTCTTCAGCCGCCTATCGGTTTTCGGGTCACCAAGAAAGAGAAATCGTATGCGAGGTTTCGGAGCTAGCATTTAGGTATCGATCTACGCTCCATAGGATTTCCACATCGTCGATCGCAACACTCCGCGAGAGTCAAACTTCTCTTTGAATCGAATGAGCGATAGCGCCGGAGTCATAGGATTCGCATCACTGGTATCCTGAGAGACTCCAATGTCGACGAAAGAATAGTTGTTCTCCTGCGACCACCGTGTCACCCTATCCATAAGAAGATAAATCGGTTTGTATTCATCGAAGGAATACCGCAGCATATGATAGAAGATGATCGCTACACGTGAATTCGCCAGAAATAGGAGCGAGCCTGCGACTGCCTCATTATTGATTCTTACCAGAAATAATTTCATCAAGTCAGGCAAAAGTTCGTTGAGCTTGAGAAGCTCTTCGAGCGTATGAGTGGGCTTCGCATTGAATTTTGACTTGTTTTCTAAAAGGATCGGATAAAATTCTTTGAGCCCGCGCACCATATCATCTGTATTCACTTCCTCAATGGTAAGCTCCGGATGCTCCCTCAATACGCGGCGAATATGCTTTCGGGCCGTCGGCTGAAATCGTTCGAACGGAAAAACCCCGTCACGCATTTCGATCGCATGGGAGATATAATGGCGCTGATAGGAAAATCCATGGTAGAGCAGCGCAAAATCAAGATTCTGCGTTAGGATCGGTTGATAAATGACGGGAGCGCTCGTGAGATAGACTTCCTGAACATTCAATCCTCTGATGTAACTCTCAAAGCTGCGGACAATGGCCAGAGCCACATCGGCGCTGATATCACCTGTTACGAAAGAGCCATAGCTTGCGCCAAGCGGCGAATCATAAATCCTGCCATTTTCTCTGAAACCACCGGCAAGAACGGCGACCAATTTCTTCCCCTCATAGAAGAGCATATGGTGAAACTGGAATCGCCCTTCATGGTGATAAGCAAGGAATTGCTGCGTATGGAATACAGTCCCGTTCATCGAGTTTTTCACAAAGGAATCCCAGGCATTCTTATGCAACGAGGCTTCGTACGGAACAGTCGTGATCTCTATATGAATTTCGGGTGCGGGCAGAGTATGTTCTGAAATTATTGACGAGGCAAAACACCGAAGATGGGCGGGATAATTTCAGAATAATTCGTGACCTAATGAAGAATTAGATGAATTGCTTCAGCAATTTTGCAGTTGAATACCTGAGAGTATTCTTTTTTTCGTATTTTTGCGCTCAATGAAATTACAAACACGCACAATTCTTCAGTCTCGCCCAATTCTTAGCTTGTTCATTTTAGGAGTGGTGATTGCCGTATCAGGCTGCCTCACTGCCGAGCATAAAGAGGTCAGGCTTACCCTCAACGCAGATGGAAAAAGCGGAACAGGCAAGATGACCTTCACCAATATCGTCTCCGAGCCTGATGATAGTTCTAAGGATAATTCCAAGGATGATTTCAACAACGCTCTCATTACGGAATACTACCAGGGCAGAAAAATGGAAGAATCGAACAAGGGAATGCGGAACGTGAAAAAACGCCTTTACCTTGACGGCGATGATCTCATGGGCGAGGTAACCTTTGAGTTCGATGATATTACAAAACTGGGTTTCTTCCGCTACAAAGGCGAGGGCCCCTATATGTACTATACGATCAGCGATGGCTATTTCACCAGCGGCCAGTTCGAAGCAACGAACGGAACGTACGGAGATGAAAAGACCATGCCCGTAATATTCTGGGATGCGACAGCGAGAGATTTCTATTTTAAGGTCGCCTTATCAACTCCGAATGTCGTCCATCATTCTCTTGCAAAGTTCTACAAGGATTGGGCGAAAAAGCAATAGTCATCTTCTCATTTACGTCAGAGCTGCATACTGACCTCTAACGCTTTCTGTAGGACTGCTTCTTCGCTTAGTACTCTGCATTGAAGTCCGCGTTTTCTACAATCTTCCGCGATCGCACCGGCAATCTCAGGATGACGTGCGATCGTGCCATGCAAAGTGACGGTGGGATTACATTCTTCCTTCACTTTCGCAAAAAGTGTAAAGAGAATAGCTTTCAGAGCATTGATCGCCTCTTCAATGATGGATTTTGCAGCAAGGTCCTTATCCGAGTATTCGAAGACTAACTGTGCAAAATCCTGGGGATGCAATTCATTCTGATATAGCATCCTTCGTATTGCAGCGAAATCCGAACCGCATTTCGTTTGCAAAACTTCCTCAACTCGTATAAATAACTCGCCCTGATTCTCATTTGCATCCGAAGCCTTGCAATACTGCTTTAAAGCCTGAAGGCCAATCCAGTAACCGCTGCCTTCATCTCCGAGTAAGCGTCCCCAGCCACCAACCTTCACGATATCTCCGTTTTTCTTCCGGGCAATAGCAACGCTTCCTGTTCCGGCAATCAGCACCATTCCGGATTCGTCGTTGGGATAAGCAGTCTTGAGTGCGAAAGAGGAATCACTCTCAATATGAATTTTCAGATCCTGAAGTTGCATGTGATCGCGCAACGCAGATATGAACTCGGCATTGGCAACCTGATTGCTTGCACCGGAAAGTGAAATGCATATTGAACGGCAGGAAGTAACGTCATCACCCAGAATATCTCGGAGGCACTTCGACAATTCTTTCGCCGATTCCTGAATGCCAAGATCTGTGTATTTCAGATTCTGTGCAAATACATGAGTGCTTGGTTCGCCATTCTTCCGAGCAACAATGAACCGGCTCGTCGAACCTCCCCCATCGAATCCGACGAATATGGAATCACTTGTCATTATCTGGTTCATTCCTTTCTGCAATATGATCTCATTCGGGAATTCTAGGAGTTACCATAATAACCTCTTCCCTTTCGACCATCACTGCTCCCGGTGCTGCGCCTTTCGGCTTTCGAACGAATTTCCTTCGTGTGTAGGCAACAGGAGCATGTTTCTGAGTCTTTGCATCGCTAAAAAATGCAGCGATCTCCGCTGCTTGCTCTATGGCCTCTTTCGGTACTTGCTTCAAGTTCTTGGTCTGAAGTACAACATGTGATCCTGGAACATGGCGGGCATGCAACCAAATATCTTCCTTCTTTGCCACATGCATCGTCAAGTCATCATTATGCTTTGCGTTCTTCCCAACGAGTACTCGGAACCCACCGGCTACGATGAATTGTCTAAACTTCGAAAGCGGATCGGCTTCTGTAAGGTCTTCGGAATTATGACTGAGCACAAATCCGTGCGAGGCAATCTCTTTTTCAAGAGATTCGATCTCTCCGATCTGGATAGATGTCTCTAACCGCTGCTGGAAATCTTCCAAGATAGCTTTCTCATTGTTGAGCTTGGCCCGCTTGACCTGCAATTCCTTCTGCATATCCCTGGCGCGACGAGCTTTTTCATAATATCGTTTTGCATTATCGAAGGGCGAAAGCGCCGGGTCAAGACTTGCAGCTATTTTCTTTCCAGAGATCTCTAGTTCGAATTCCGCACTTCCCCTCTGCATTTCATGCGCTTGCGACTGAATAGCATCGGCAATCGCGTTGTATCTATCAGCCCTCTCCGAATTCTCGATACCACTCGAAGCATCTGCGATCGCCTTCTCCGTCCTTGCCAGCGCACTGCGAAGTTTTTCGGTGAGAGAATCCTTCTTCCCTTTATACGCCGATTCTTTCATTCGCGTACGTACTATGAAATCGATCGCCTCACTAATACTCGTGTATTTCTTGGGCGTGCCCTTCAGTGTCTGTAAGGGAATCGGTGAGAGGAGCAAGCCCTTCGGCGTGGTATAGAAGAAAGCCTCTTTCGACGCTCGCAATTTGTTATCGAAACTTGCGCATTCACGCTCAAGGTCATACGTACCGATTTTTTCAAGTTCAGAGCGCAGTTCCGCTTCAAGCCATTTACCAAGCATTGGCAATTGGCGTTGAATCGGATTTTCGCTATTGGTCCCCTGCGCGGAGGCCTTCGGCGGTAACTCTTTTTTGAACGATGAAAGTAGACGGCCATCTTCCTGCAAAATAGCATTCGGACTATTGTAGAACCGCAACTGGAGCAGTTTCTTGCCAAATACCATCGATACAATTTTGTCAGTCTTTGGAATCGTAACCGATGTTAACACTTCTCCTTCCAACTCTTTAAAGAAGGACATGACATTACGCTTCGGTTCGCGGGCGGAGGTGTTTGCGATATACAACGTCGTATGTGCAGGCTGAAGCGCTGCCACGATCTCACCTCGATCGAACTCCATTCTCAGCTCACCAGGACGAATAGAATACGCGCGGAGGAATTCTCCGCCGATCAATTTCGCGCGGATTTCTTCGCAGACTTCATGCAATATGTAATAATTCGAGATCAATTACTTGATAGCAGCGTCAAAGGAACTCTCAACATCGAATTCGCCTTATTCTGTTACTAAAATAAAAAAGAGGGCCTGTAGCTCATCTGGTAGAGCGCTACGTTCGCAATGTAGAGGCGAGGGGTTCGAGTCCCCTCAGGTCCACAACACTCCTCCGGAGTGAATGCAAAATTAAAAATGTAAAATGTAAAATTTGGGTACAATTCATTATTCGGATGGAAATTGTGCCTCAAGAATTTAAATTAAAAATGTAAAATGTAAATTTGGGATGTTATGGGTTATCCGGATAGGAAAATTGATATCCATGAGAGAACGTTTGATTTCGCTGTTAGAATTGTAGAGTTTTGCAGAACATTAGACAATATCCCAACGAACTGGGTACTTTCTAAGCAATTAGCTAAATCGGGAACATCAATTGGTGCAAATGTTGAAGAGGCACAAGGTGGACAAAGCAAACCTGATTTTATTGCCAAAATATCAATTGCCCTTAAAGAAAGTAGGGAGACAAATTATTGGTTACGTGTTATTAAGGAATCAAAGGGATCGGAAAGTGACGAACTTCTATACCTTATCCAGGAATCGTCTGAACTAATGAAAATATTAGCAGCAATACTTATAAAAGCCCGTTCCTAGCTTCCGCATTTCGTTTTACATTTTACATTTTTAATTTTACATTCTTACTTTTACATTCGAGTGTCATTCTTACCAATTTATACATTCGATCACCCTGTTCTTCGCAAGGAGACTAGCCCGATCACCGAGGATACGGAAGAATTGCAGAAACTGATCGCTGCAATGCAAAAGACGATGCATCATGCCGAGGGCATCGGACTTGCCGCAAATCAAGTCGGCAAATCCCTTGCGATGACGGTGATCGATATTTCGGAAACAAAGGGCAACGAACATATTTTGCCTCTGGTACTTATTAATCCTGTCATTATTGGTACTCATGGAGAATCAGTATTCGAGGAAGGATGCCTGAGCCTGCCGGAAATCCGCGAAGATGTTGTTCGTCCGGAATCGATCGGGATTAAATTCCTGAATGAAGATTTCAAGGAAGTAGAAATGGAAGCGGATAAACTGCTGGCAAGAGTAATGCAGCACGAAGTGGATCATCTTCATGGAAAATATTTTATCGACTATCTCAGCCCTCTGAAACTCTCTTTCCTCAAGGGCAAGCTCAACAAGCTTCGTAAAGGTGAGGTCGAGACAGACTACCCGCTTGCTCCTCCGAGCGGGATGAAGAAAAAGAAGAAATAGTAAACTTTGAACTTCAGCCGGAACCACGCCCAACCATTCTGAAAGCGAAGGATTCGATGAATAAAACTGAGGAGCCAGGAAGACTTCTTTACTCTATGTTCTTCAGTATTTCCTGAAACTCCGGTAGCTTGCGCAGTGGAGCCAGATCGGGGTCGTTTCGAAGGAGATCGGCATTATTCAGCCCTGCAGCAATGCCGCGCCGCAATGTTACCACAGCCTTATCGTATTCTCCAAGAGTTGTTAGAAGGCAAGTGAGATTATAACTACCCGAACCATCGAGTCTCTCAATAGAGCATAATGCATCGGCTTCCTTCTTCGCCGCTTCGCTCTTGCCTGACCATTGTAGGATATATGCATATTGAACTCGTGAAGGATGATCTTCCGGCCTGAATCTGAGATGACGCTCGTACACCGGTAAAGCGCGTTGGATGGCCTGCGCCAGCCATGCCGCGTCTCCAATTTGAAAGAGGATTCCAATAAGATTAAAATGCGCATTCGGAATGCTATTTCGCAATTCGACTTCCCTTTGCCATGCCTTCGCCGTTGAGGGCAGGTCACCGAGAGCATAGAAGGCGAAGCCAAGGACTGCCTGAACACCGGCATCTTCCGGGGCAAGCTCGGCTGCTCGCTTCGCATATATCAAAGACTCCTCTTTATTCCCGAGACGCAAATTCTTTTGACACATACCCATGTTCCAACGGTAGGATTCACCCTCGATCTCCTTGATGCGGCTGACAGCATCTTCGACCCGCTTGATCATAATTGGATCAGCGCCATAGTACCGATGCATCTCATAGCAAATATTAGCTATTCTGCCATACGCAGCGGCAAAATTTGGATCGAGCTTTATGGCTTCATCATAGAGCAGGAGTGCACGTTCATAGTCAGCCTTCGTATGCTTCTGAAAATATTCATGCGCACGAAGATACAGCTCGTAGGCATCGGAATTATCCGTAAGCTTGGTATCGATCTGTTTTTCTTCATCGGGAGTCAGCTTCAGCGCTAGGGCGTCCGAAATTGAACGCACCGTCTTATCTTCAAAATCAAAGATATCATCGAACGTACCGTCGTATTTTTCCGTCCATACGTATTGATGCAGTACCGCATCGGAGAGTGAAACACGCAAACGAATTTTTTCCCCGACTTTTTGGACCGATCCCGAAACTACGTATCGAACTCCGAGATCGGAAGCGACCTCCGACAACGTTGGCTGACGACCCTTATAGTAGATCACATCGTTGCGAGGGTTAACGATAAGCTTTCTTAGCAGACTGAGCGTACCGATGAGCTCATCCGTCATGCCCTCAGCAAACCAATCGTTATCCCTTGCAGGCGAAAGATCGTCGAACGGAAGGACGGCAAGCCTGCGTACCCCATGTGAATCATGGACACGAGGAGTAACTACGTTGGATTGCGACTCCGAACTCAGGTCGATCGATAAGATCCACTTCTCCACGGAGTCCTTATCCTGTGCAGAAATTCTGTGCAATCCGGCAAGGGCATACATCATCGCATCGCTTAATTCACACTGCTCCAATTCAATCGGAACGATCGTTTTTTGGAGTTCGGATGCAAGTGCAAGTTCTTTGGTAACATTCTGAGATAGGACGGAGCGCGGAGAAAGCAGCACAATGAAAGCTTGGCAGTTACGAATGGCACTAACGATCTCTGCACTCCACGTCTCCGCAGCAGTCAGTGAAGCGGTATCCATCCAAATATTCGCTCCGCGTGAGCGTAACTCACCGGCAAATCGCACCGCATACTCGCCGTCGCTTCGAGAATAGGATAGGAAAATATCCGACATACTCGTGCAAAGATACGAAGTGTTTCCCCTACAAGCGGGAGCTAATAATTTCGAACGAACCAGCTTCCGGCGCTGTTATACGCCCGCACAAAAATTTACCAATTCAATCTATTCATTTAGGAAAATTATGGACGAGAAGAAGGGCGTATATAAAGTTCGTGATATTAAGTTAGCCGATGCCGGCCGCAGGCAGATCGAATGGGCCGAGAGCCGCATGCCGGTCCTCATGGCATTGCGTGAAAAGTACTCTAAGTCCAAGCCTCTTTCGGGTTACAAGATCGCCGGATGCTTGCACGTGACCAAGGAAACAGCCGTTCTGATCGAGACTCTTGCTGCTGCCGGAGCCGAAGTTTCCTGGAGCGGATGCAACCCACTTTCGACCAATGATGAAGTAGCTGCAGCCCTTGCCGTTGGCGGAGCAACACAGATCTTCGCCTGGTACGGAATGAATGTTGAAGAATTCTACTGGTGCATCGACCGCACTCTCGATTTCAAGCCCAACCTCACCCTCGACGACGGCGCAGATCTCATCTTCACGGTACATAACAAGTATCCCAACCTCGCTGCCGATATTATCGGCGGTACTGAAGAAACAACGACAGGCGTTCACCGCCTTCGCGCTATGGCTGACGATGGAAAGATGATGTATCCGGTCATCGCCGTCAATGATGCCGAAACGAAATGGGATTTCGATAACGTCTACGGAACAGGCCAATCTACACTCGATGGTATCATTCGTGCAACGAGCGTCTTGCTTGCTGGAAAGAATGTCGTTGTTGCAGGCTACGGCCATTGCGGTAAAGGTGTTGCAACTCGTGCCAAAGGCATGGGCGCAAATGTCATCGTTACCGAAGTAAAGGCTACAGCTGCTTTGAAGGCTACTCTTGAAGGCATGCAGGTTATGCCGATGGATGAAGCCGCAAAGGTCGGCGATATCTTCATCACTGCAACAGGTGTGAAGGATATTCTCGTCGGACGCCATTTCGATTCGATGAAAGATGGCGCGATCTTCTGCAACACAGGCCACTACGATTGCGAGATCAATATTCCCGATCTCGAAGAGCGCTCGGCGAATCATCGCCAGATCCGCACGAACTGCGAAGAGTATCTTCTTTCCGGTAACCGCAGAGTCTATCTTCTCGCTCAAGGCCGCTTAGTCAACCTCGCTGCCGCGGAAGGGCATCCTTCGGAAGTTATGGATATGAGCTTTGCAAATCAGTTCATGTCGCAGCTTCGCTTAGTCCGTGTTGATAAAGGCGAAGAGATCATGGAGCGCGGCAAAGTCTATGATATTCCGGTCGAGCAGGATCAGGAGATCGCCGGCGTCAAACTTTCGACTCAAGGATTTAAGATCGATACGCTCACTGAAGAGCAGCTTGCATACTCACTGGATTATGCTGCAGGCACGTAATCGCTGGTAGCACTCAATTAGTCAAAAGAGGAATTGCGCGAAAGCGACATTCCTCTTTTTTTATATTATGAAGATATTCGTAGAAACTGAGCGCCTCATTCTCCGCGAGATTCTTCCCTCTGATGACGAGGGCATGTTCGAACTTGATTCCGATCCGGATGTGCATACCTATTTAAATCATCCTGTCGAGACGATCGAGCAGTCAAGGGAAATAATCAAATCCGTCAGGCAGCAAAACACTGACTTTGGAATCGGCCGATGGGCGATGATCGAAAAATCTACAAATGCCTTCATGGGCTGGACAGGCCTGAAGTTCGTAACCACTCCGAGGAATAACCATAAAGATTATTACGATCTTGGTTACCGGATCATCAAACGATTCTGGGGCCGCGGATATGCAACTGAATCTGCAATCGCATCTATGGATTATGCATTCACTATACTGCCAATCGATACACTTTATGCGATGGCCGATGTGAGAAATCTCGCTTCCAGAAATGTCCTGACAAAGACCGGATTTCGCTTCACAGGGACTTTCGACGACGAAGGCCACGAGACTGCGTGGTATGAGATCGGAAAGTACGAATGGCTTTTACGCAAGAAAGATTAATATGAAGCTCAAAGTGATCGTCACAGGAGTGACCGGTATGGTAGGTGAAGGCGTAATGTATGAATGCCTTATGCATCCGGATGTTGAAAGTGTGCTGACAGTTTCGCGGAAACCTACGGGATATGCTCATCCGAAATTGACAGAGATCGTGATTCCGGACCTTTTGGATCTCTCAGCAATCGAATCCCGACTCACCGGTTACAATGCCTGCTTTTTCTGCCTCGGTGTTTCTTCGATCGGAATGAAAGAAGCTGAATATCGCCACATCACGTATGACCTGACGATGAATTTTGCCACAACATTATCGAAGGCAAATCCGGATATGACGTTCTGCTACATTTCCGGTGCCGGCACCGATAGCTCGGAATCGGGAAAACTCATGTGGGCCAGAGTAAAAGGCAAGACGGAAAATGATCTCAGGAAATTACCTTTCAAGCGCGTCTTTGCATTTCGCCCGGGATTGATCAAAGCAACGTAGGGTATGAAGTATACATTGAAGTACTATAAATATTTCTCGTGGTTCTATCCATTGTTGCATTTCCTTTTCCCCTCCTCTTCCTGCACGCTTAAAGAGATCGGGATTGCAATGATTCACGTAGCAGAGAATGATTATCCAGAGGAAATAATGGAAGTCAGGGATATCGTCACTGCCGCGAAGTAGCCAACCTTAACCTTCCATGTAGAGAAGCATTATTGCTTCACTAATTTTCGTAAGATCATCCCTCCATCGGTTTGGATCAAGAGGCTATATATCCCCGTTGGCAATGATCGGAGTGAAACTGTCGCGATTCCTGCCAAGAGAGGAATATTTCTTTTCTCCAAAAGCTTCTGCCCCAAAGCATTTACTACTACGAGTCTCGAGATGCTATTCTGACCTCCAGGAATGCTGATGTTTATTTCTTCCGAAAATGGATTTGGGTAAATGCTTACAGCTTCATCATCTGATGACGGTGATGTAACTCCACCCGAAGGTTTCGTAACAGTGACGGTTACATCCTTCGTCGTCATGTGAACATCATCGAATGCACGCAGCGTCAGCGTGTAGTTTCCCGGTACAGTTAAGCCACTGACTCCAGTGTTTGCAAGTCCTTGATGATCGAATACCGGTTTTGCTCCTGCCGGTGCGCTCTTAATCACCCACCAATGCCGCAAAAGCTGCCCTTGCGGATCGCTTGTCGATGCGGTGAGCTGCGTAGAGCTTTCGGGAAGCGTGACCTTGGCAGGATTTGCCGATATCGAATTGATCACCGGTCCTGTACTTGCCGGGTGCACAGTGCAGATCACCATCGAAGTCAGATCGGGATGGCCGGGATTTGTTACTGCGACATGAAATACATAGTCGCCTGGAACAGTCATGTTCGTGACTTGTGCCCGGATGCTAATAAAGATATAGATCGTCGTATCAACTTTCGCATTAGCTCCTGCTGGCTGGCTTACCAAGGTCCACTTTCCGCGACCGGAGAAATCAGAATTCGCAAGATCGCCGATGCCCACCTGCAAAATTGCAGAAGAAACGGGAAGTTCGACATTCGCATGAGTCGTATCTCCCGGATCGCTGAAGACGAGCCCATACGGAGCGGCAAATCTGAATCCCGCCTGCCCAATCATTGGCGGCGGATTGGAAGCATAGACGATGAGATAGACATTTTTCGACGATGTGTTAGTGCCATCGGAAACACTGACCTTGAACTCGTACGGCCCAGGGATGATGAGATTATTGACCGCTGTCGTCGCATTAGCTGGACTCGCAAAACTTGCACTTGCTCCCGCCGGCTGAAGAACAACGCTCCAGGCATACGTCAATGGATCGAGTTCTGCATCATTCGCCTTGCAGGTTAGAGTAGCTGAAGTCGTGGGTGCAACGACATAACCCGGATTTACAGTGAAACTCATTATTGTCGGCGCATGATTCGGGCCAGTGTAGGGATAGACTGTCGTTGCAGATCCGGACCCACCGATATTCACTGTTAGCTTCCCATCGGCTCCAACAGACTGAATACCGAACTCCTTGAAGAATGTCGTGCCCGGAGCTGATTGCGACACTCCATAGGAACCAGGTGGCAAGCCGTTGAGGATCACTGACTTCACCGAGCCTCCGTTGAGCAGCACCGTTGTCACTTCCCCGGAGTGAGTAAATGCAAGAACGCGAATCGTAGAGTCAGATGAAGTCGCTCCGATGCGCATATCTCCGGGCCGGACATAATGCAAGACCTGTCGCAACCGAAAATATGTCGATGAAGGAGTGAATCCTGTATTACCTGCAATCGGAGCAAGCGTGTTCTGTCCGGCGAAGGCGATCTCCCAATATGTGACGCCGCCGAGAGTGAGATCGCCGAAGAGATCGTCGATCGTCGGATTTCCCATCTCCGTTTGCGCCGTCGGAATACCTCTTGCCGCTCCGAAGTCGCGAATGTCGGCGCGGTAGGGATCTGCAGTACCATAAGTATGATACGACAAACGGCCGATGAACGGCCATAGATCCGAATCGTTTGCAACCGGAGTAATGTAATTCCAATCTGTCTGCGGCGAGACTGCTTCAGCGTACTGCGTCTTCGTTGCCAGACCATGACTCAGCAGTCTAGGGCCCAGTGCCTTAATATCGTCGGCAATAAGCTGAGGAGTCGCAGATCCCGATGGTTCGTTGAAGATGACATCATAATTGATATCGATTCCAAAATTCTGCTTCCACCATAGAGCATCTGCCCATATTTGCTGCGCGCGTTCGCCCGGATGATTCATTACCCAGGGCTTGAATGCCGTTGCCGCAGTTGCATAGGTGGGAGAGGAATAAAATGATGTATGATATCCTTCTGCTTCTACAAGATCCTTAAAGTAAACGGCATATCTTCCAATAGCCGAATCGATCACTGTAGCCCGAAACTTTGTCCAGTCAATGGAATCGCAATCGCCGTTATCCATGCCCGTACCATCAATTCGCGGCCCTACTTCCCACATTCGTGAACCCGTCAGCCCCAGATCATGCGCGATAAAATCCAGATACTGGAAATTGTACGAATCGCGGATCGTTGAATCCAATGTGTATCGAAGATTGCTGAAGATGCCGCCGCCATGGCCCCATCCTTCAATCGTTTGGAAATGAGTCGAAGAATCGATCGTTACCGTGACTTGCCCAGAGAGGGGACGCACCACAGAGAAAAGCAAGGTCAGTATTAACCAATATTTTTTTGCATAAGGAAATCCGTCTAACTTAACTTCAAAGGGAACATACCCGCAAACAGAAGAATTGAGAGAATGCAAAGAGGCTCAAGTCCGTCAAAGCCCGATAAGGACTTTATCTACTACCTCGCTACAGCTATCGACTTTATTGCGACACTATTTCCAGATTGGAGTCGCACATAGTATAGACCGGATGGAACATTTCTGACACTCCATTCTACGCGAAAAATGCCCGATGCAGGAGATTTATCGAGCAGAGTGATTATTTCTCTGCCTAGTTGATCGAAGATTTTTAGTGTGACTGGCTCGGAAGTCGGAATACAACATTGAATTGAAGTCTGCGAAGTGCAGGGATTCGGGTGAATACCGTTGATACGCTGGCTCGGATATTCTTTGGGCGGATCGAATCCCACAGACAGTAGATCCTGCAATGGACGTCTCCAGACTCCATTCGCTGAAGTACCTGCAAAGAGGTATGCCCCGTCTGCGACAAAAACTACGCTACTCGCACTTGGAAGTCCTCCAGTAATATCTTCCCAACTATCGCCATTATTGCTGGAGTAGAATACCGTGCCGCCCACCTCGCAAGCAAAAATGTTTGATCCGGCCCCATAGAGAGAACCGATAGTTTGGTATGGGAAATTAATCCCATTGTTCACGCTTGTCCAGGAGGCACCAAAATCCGTGGAGCGATATACTCCATGATGATGATCCGCACCTGCAAAAAGATGGGTTGTCGTCGAAGCAAATTCACGAATTTCACGGTTAGTACCTAATCCCGTAACGCCCCAAGTTGTCCCAGTATCAGCAGAAAAAAAGACGCCATCAAAATTTGCAACATACATGCTTACAGAGTCAGCGTAGAAGCAGGAAACTGTTGTTGGGAATTGTTTCGTGGCAAATGTACTCCAGGTCTTCCCATAATCTCTACTGCGAAGAAGGCTATCTGAACTGTTCAGCATAACATAATCACCTGCCACAATTGAAGAATATACCAGCAAGCCTTTCTTTGCTAGGGAAGCAGACCAACTCTTTCCAGTATCGACTGAAACGAAGACACCACCATCTCCTGATGCAAAGAGATACTTTCCCTTCTTGATTATGCTCTTTATATATTGCAGACTGAGCCCACTATCGGATTCTACCCACGTATTCCCTCGATCTTCTGAGTGAAATAATTTGCCATCACTTGTTCCTGCATAGAGACCGCTGGCATCTGAATACAACGAATAAATATTCTTATTTACTAACCCGGATTGCTCCCACTGCGCAATACTGCGCGAACCGCAAAAACATAGTCCTAATATCAGAAGGATTCGTAATGCTCTCATAAGGATGACACGAGTTAACTAACCAGAATAACAGGCAATACTGATAAACATTCCGACGTCTTGCCGAGATTAAGCAAGAACTAGGCCGTAGTGACCAACCCGACATTGTAAGATGTTTACTCTTTACATGTCCCTCAATGCTCTACCAAGATCTTCTCCGAGAACGTGTGTGCAAAACTCGAAGTGAAGCGAAGAATATAGACTCCTGTTCTGAACGAGCGAGTTGGGATCTCAGCACTCCCAATTCCCTGCTTGCTTTCGAACTTCAGCTCTCCAAGGGTATTGTAAAGTTGTATCGTTGCAGGGTAGTCGAGAGCAAACTGTATGGAAGCATCGGCGATCGAAGATGCGAGATGAATTCCGGATTGTTTGTCTTGAGCAGCAACTGCTGCGCTTCCCGATTCAAGATTAAAAAATTTCACGATTGCTGTTGACGTCGGATACTCTCCGTTCGTCCATGCATGTCCCATGCCAGTGATGCGAATGAGCGAGACTTCAACGGGCGGCGGACAGAAGACAAGTTTATCGACATTGTGCATGATCGGAACCACATCGCTATAGGTCGTTGCATTGCAGCCGCGAGCCGATACGAAAAGCGGATACTCTTCGTATGGTTTCGGCGTGTTATCGGGATCGGGATAATCGACAACATTATCGGCCGTGCCATGCACATGCATCACCGGCATCGGTGTCACCGTCCCGCCGGCGAGTAAGGCTTGGAGATAATTACTGTCACCCCACAAATTTCCGGCCACCGGCGCGATAGCTGCAATTTCATTAAAGGCAAACATCGAAAGCGCATAGCACATGAAGGCGCCGTTCGATAAACCCGAAGCATAGACTCGCTTGCGATCAATACCATAATCGGTTGCAAGCTTATCGATCATATCGCGTGTAAAGAGAATATCATCGGGTGCGTTCGCATCGCCGACTCCTGCATG
>JAUZOQ010000090.1 GCA_030706385.1 Bacteroidota bacterium
CCGTATACTCAATCCGAAAGAACTGAATTATACCGCAAGTACTCCGATCAACTCATAAAGAACGGAAAGGCATACCCTTGCTTTTGTACTGCAGAACGCCTCGATGAAGTCCGGAAGAAGATGCAGGCAGCGGGTCAGCCGCCAATGTACGACAGGCATTGCCGCAATCTGACAGAAGAAGAGATCGAAGTAAAAATGGAAGAGGGAATTCCTCACGTAGTCCGGCTTCGCGTTCCGCTGGGAGAGACGATCACGTTCAACGATTTGGTTCGTGGCGATGTATCTTTCGACTCGAAAACGATCGACGACCAGGTGCTTTTGAAATCCGATGGATTTCCGACCTATCATCTTGCCAATGTTGTCGATGACTATTTGATGAAGATCACGCACGTGATCCGGGGCGAAGAGTGGTTGTCTTCGACTCCAAAGCATGTCCTGCTTTATCGTGCCTTCGGCTGGGAGGAGGCAATGCCGAAGTTTGCGCATTTGCCGCTGCTTCTGAATCCCGATCGCAGCAAACTTTCGAAGAGGCAAGGCGATGTTGCCGTCGAGGATTTTCGAGATAAAGGGTATCTGCCTGATGCACTCATCAATTTCGTTGCGCTTTTGGGATGGAATCCTTCGGCTACGGAAGAGATCTATTCAATGGACGATCTCATTAAGTCGTTCGATCTGGAGAAAGTCAACAAGGCCGGAGCAGTCTTCGGCAAAGAGAAGCTTGACTGGATGAATTCGGAGTATATCCGTATGAAAACTCCGGATGAGCTTCTGGCTTTGGTCAAGCCGATCGCAAAAGAGCGCGGAATAGATGTGGGTGATGATTATCTGAAAACGGTGATTCGCCTAATGCAGGAGCGTGCCCGTAGCACATTCGATTTCATAGATTTTGCCAGCTATTTCTTCAAAGCTCCGACTGAGTTCGACGAAAAATCCAAAGCTAAGAACTGGACAGCCGAAGCAAAAGAGCGTATGGCTGAGTTGCTTCCGCAATTCCTATCGATCGGCGAATGGACACATGGTTCTATCGAAGGAGTAGTACGATCCTACGCCGAAGCAAAATCTATTTCTGCCGGCAAACTCATTCACCCGTTGAGGCTTGCCGTTAGCGGAGTCGGCATGGGCCCCGGACTATTCGAAATGTTGGAAGTGATCGGCAAAGATGAAGTCTGCAAACGACTTCAGTATGCTCTCGCGAACCTGAGTTAGCGAACGGATTCCTAGAGTGCAAATCGATGGCTCTTACTACTATCGCACCAAATTCGTTTTTATCGGGTTGTATCAATGACATATTAATAGCATTACTATATGAAGAATTCACTGGTTGTTCTTATTCTCATATCGTGTTTCAGCCTGAGTACAAGAGTATTTGCCGTTACCGATTCAACGAAGATCGTCGAATCGATGAATTTCTCCGTGACTGATGTTAACGGCGATGACATGAATTTCAAGACATTTTTGGGCAAAGGTCCTCTGCTTGTAAACTTTTGGGCGTTATGGTGCGAACCCTGCAAGCAGGAAATGAAAGCATTCATGGCTTTATCGGAAAAGCTGAAGGAAAAGGGTGTTTCGATGGTTTCGATCAATACCGATAAAGTCAAATCCATTGCCAAAGTTCGTGCATGGGTGAAGTCGCAAGGTATTACGCAGCCGATGCTTGTCGATCCGGATGGATCGATCGCTACCAATCAATTCTCGATGGAGTCGCTGCCATATTCTCTCTTACTCAAACCCGACGGATCGGTTTATAAAAAACATATCGGATTTACAGCGGGAGATGAAGTTGCGATCGAAAAAGAATTGGATGAGCTCTTGAACGAGTTATCCGAAAAGAAATAACGTGTAGCGTGTTGTCTCGCACGCTCTCACCGGAGGGGAGTCTCCGATCATCATATCTTTGAGAAGTTGTGAAGAAAATTTTATCCCTGCTGCTCATTGTTGCAGCCATCACAATCGGTAACATACAATCTGCCCGGTCGCAGGTGAGCGCCGTAGGCTCCAATCTTCTCCGGATCGGCGATGGAAAAACCGATGATCCATACGGCGGCCAGATCGGTAAGAGCTACCTCGAAGAGATTGCCAATGCAAGGATTTTTTACGACAACATCACGCTTGGTCTGCGCTATGAACTGGATGATCCGAGCGAAGTAGGTCCGTCATTTCAGGGATTGCGCCGCCGCTGGATCGAGTACCATAAAGATAAGCTCAATATCCAGGCGGGAGATGTTTACGCGCTTTACGGCCGTGGTCTTGCTATGAATGCTTTTGAAGCTCGCCCACTTAATTACGATTCCTGGCTCGATGGCGTAAAAGGAGAATACGAATATCTTTGGAAAAAGGAAGACTTCGATTTCAAGCCCAGCCTCGGCGTTCGTATGATCGCAGGAAAACTCTCGTTTCATGATGTTGTGGATACGAATAAGCCTGTGCAGAATGTTTCCGCCAGAGCGGTCAATGGTCAATTAGGGCTTTTTGGAAAGAAAGTGATCGTAGGTGCCTCGTATTTGCAGGCTTCTACCACTGTCTCTGAGTTGACGGCTAAAAATGGAATTCAGAGCACGGATAGGATTGTCAACCAACCCGATGTCTACCTGAATGTTCTTGCAGGTTCAGTGGAGGGGTTCTTGCAGTTTACGGAAATGCGGTCGATGTTGGATGTGCTCTCGGGTAAAGATACATCGATTAGCAACAGAGGGAAAGCCCTCTACGGGTCGATCTCCTACGCCGGACCTGATCTTGGATTGACGATCGAGTATAAAAACTACTCCTACTTCGTGCATGCGCCCGGAGCGGATAATGATAAATATTTCTCAAAACTTCCGATCTCCAATCCGCCCGAGGTTTACAAAGAATTCACATATACATCTCTTACCAGGACTACTCATAATGTAAACTTTGACGATGAACTCGGATTTGAGATCGAAGCGAACATCACGGCCATTCCCGAATACACGATCACGCTCAACTGCGCTGCATCGAGCCGTCATAATAGTTATGGCGATTCTTTAGATGCAAATTTTCTTCCTGTGGCGACCGGGTCCACTTCCGTTATGCCGAAATTGGGCAGCAGCGGTTTTTTCCCGTTTTGGGAGGCCTTCACTGAAGTTGAGCATGATTTCGGTGAGCTCAATTATGCAAAGGCATTTTTCCATCGGCGAAGCAATGTGATTGCATTCAATGGCAAGACGGCAGATGTGCAAAGAAGCACGACGGTCGGAGCAAAAGTACAATATGCAACGGCAAAATCGCAAAGCCTCCTTGCCATCTATGAGCTTCAGTGGATGTACGATACGGAGAAACTTCTCAATGATCATCGTTTGACGAACCAGTTGCTAACCCTGCAATACTCATTTAATCCGATCATTACCTTTGGCGGCGTTTTTGATTATTCCACCCAGAATGAAGGCCCCCGCCATTTCTGGCCACAAGGGTTCTTATCCTTCCGGATCGGTGGATCCCACACTGTTCTTGCCAGCTATGGTGCAGAGCGGGGTGGACTGAATTGTACGGGAGGTATCTGCCGTGTAGTACCTGCCTTCAATGGCTTGCGAGTGACGCTTACGAGCCAGATCTAGCTCTTCTCCGTTTTGCACCAAAGAGCAAAGATGAGTGTTACCTACACTCTTAATCTTCTATATTTCCTTATGAAACGGTTATTCGTTGTTGTAGCACTTCTTTCCTGTCTGACTGCCAATTTTGCTTCCGCCCAAGTGCTTACCCAGGTATTCCGGAATATGCTTTGTGCCAATTGCAGAACGCCTGATGATCAATACGCAGCTTTCGTAAATCAGTTTAGCGAGGCGAAGGTCGAGATCGTGTATGTTCACACAAGTTTTCCTGATCCCGGCGATCCCTTCTATTTAGCGTCAAAGACGGACGTGAATTTCCTGGCAGGCGGATCATTCTATAATGTTCAGGCGGATCCCGATGCTTTTATTAATGGATATGAATCCGGGACAAGCTTTGCTCCGTGGAGAACGGCTACTCAAAGTGCAGCAAGCGGGAAGTTGCCTGCGACTCTTACCGTATCAGGATTCTATTTTCAGGATGGCAAGATCCATGTGAATATTCATGTTGAAGGCTCGACCGGAGGAAAAAAGGTGAAGCCCTATGCAATGCTGGTTGAATCAGGTATTAATTACAATAATACGGATAAGGACGGATATGGCAACCCGCCAAATAATATTTGGGATAATGTTTTTCGCGCAATGATCCCTTCGGCTCAGGGCGGATCGGAATTCGTTCTCAGCGGCCCGCTCGATATTTCTCTTCCCGCGTATGATCCGACAGGCAAGCCATGGAATCTTGCCAATTGCAAAATCGTCGCCTACTTGCAAGAGACCGATGTACAATCGGATAACAGATCTTACCAGATCGATGCACTCGGAGTATCCACTGATAAGATGGCTGTTAATACCGGGGAGACATCGGGCGGGACATCCATCACTGCACCGATACCTAATCCCTCACAGAACTTCGCACGAATTCCATATCATCTATCTTCACCGGCAAATGTGAGGATCGTTATTTGTGACGATCTCGGCCGGGAAGTCTCGACTCTGGTGAACGGATTTATTTCCGAAAAAGAATCGTCAGCTACGTTCATTCCGGGACAACTCGCTCGCGGCATTTACTACGCACGGATGTTCGCTGATGGCGCATTCATCGGAATGCAGAAGATTGTGTTCGCTCCCTAAGTTTTCTTATGAAGATCGCTGAGTTCATTAAAGCCTTTAACGGGGTTATACCTCTTGCTGCCACCGGCTATGCGAAGGATGCTGTCGGATTGCAGGTTGGCTTCGAACAGAATGCCGAGCTTCAGCGGCTTCTGGTGGCCTACGAGATCACCGATGAAGTGATCGATGAAGCGCTCAGTATCAATGCGAATCTCATCCTCTGCTACCATCCACTGATCTTTCCGAATATTTCAGCGGTAACCGACTCGACAAGAACCGGTGCACTCCTTCGGCGGCTGATAAAAAATGAGATCGCTCTGTATGTGATCCATACGGCCTTCGATACCGATCCGGAGTTCGGGACGAACCGATTAATGGCAGATGCCCTGGGTTTGACGAAGATCCGAGCGCTAATGCCGCTTGATGATCTCCTTGAGAAGATCGTTGTCTTTGTTCCGCGAGGCGATGTGGCGAAAGTTCAGGAGGCTATGTGGGAGGCAGGAGCGGGAAATATCGGTAACTACGACGAATGTTCGTTTGCAGGAGAGGGCACTGGTACATTTCGTGGGAATTCCGATTCTAATCCGGCGATCGGGAAACCTCTGGTGCTCGAGTCCGTAGATGAAGTTCGGCTGGAGATGATCTGCGAGCATTGGAAAAGTGCAGCCGTCATCTCGCAGATGATTGCCGCCCATCCGTATGAAGAAGTTGCCTACGACCGGTACCGACTCAAGAATACTCATCCAAAATTCGGTATGGGTTGTATTGGAGAATGGGCAGATGCGAAGGAGATGAACGAGACGCTTGAGAGCGTTTCCAATACTTTTCATACTTCCGTATTGCGGCATAATGGTGTAACGAAAGATCGCTATTCACGTGTTGCCGTGCTCGGAGGCGCAGGAATGGAGTATTATTCAGCGGCCAAGCGGCAGGGAGCCGATCTCTTCATTACCGCTGATATTCGTTATCACGAATTTTACCGGGCAGAGCACGACAATATGCTCCTGATCGATGCCGGACATGCCGAAACCGAGCAGTTTGTGGCTCAAGGAATGCTGAAAGCGGCTCTCGAAGCATATAATGTCGTAAATTTGCATAACCCTTGGAAGCAATCTATCCCCGTAGTTGCGGTTGCTCGTCCAAATGTAGTCAGATATTACCAAAAATAAGATACAACTGTGAACGAAGTCTTGCTTAGTTTATACCAATTGCAGCGAATCGACTCGCATATCGACGAGTTAGTTGCAAACCGCGGCGAGTTGCCGGAACGTGTTGCCGAATTGCGATTTGTGCTCAATGAGCGTGAAGCTATTCTTGCCGAGATCGAGAACCGGATCGAAGTAAACGAAACAGAGATGCGGAAGATCACTTCCGATACGACAGAACTCCGCGAAAAACTCGATAAATACAAAGGACAGCAGTTCGAAGTCAAGACCACGCGTGAGTACGACGCCATCAGTTTCCAGATCGAAGATGCAGATCGTAGGCTCCGCGAAGATTCCGATCGCATGGGGCGCATCAGCATCGAACTCGAAAACGCCAAAGCAGAAGCAGAAGAACTCCGGAATGAGCTTACGGAGATGCGCAGTGAATTCGAAGATTCGGAAAAACTTCTGAATCAGATGATGGCCGATACTGCGGCCGAAGAGAAGCAGCTTCAGGGTGAGCGAAAGAAGATCCTGCCCAAGATCACGCAGAATTATCTGAGCATCTACGAGCGTGTACGCCCGGCGAAGAACGGCGTTGCCGTTGTTGCGCTGCGAGGCGGAGTCTGCGGAGGCTGCTATAATGCAGTGCCACGGCAGTTAGTGCTTGAACTCAATCGCGGCGAGAAGCATACTGTTTGCGAATACTGCGGACGTATCATCGTCGGCGAAGTAATCGGAACGGCCATAGACGGAGTGCCGGAACCGGTCAATCACGAAGTCGAGGAGTCGGGCGAAGCTACGCAGTAACGCAGTAGCCAGCCTTCCACGCACGAGTTTTTCAGAGCTTCGCGTACTGCAAACTGTCAACTGTTAACAATTTTGCCCGCCATCGGGCGATCGCGTTCATTGCTTGCAATGGATGAGGAAAGTCCGAACTCCATAGGGCAGCGTGCCGGTCAAGATCATCCAAGACCGGGCGGCAGGAAATAATCACTTCGTGAAAAAACCTGCCGACAGCATAGTGTCACAGAAAAGTAAACCACCTTCTTCTTCGGAAGATGGAACGGGTGAAACGGCGGTGTAAGAGACCACCGTGTTTCGGGTAACCGGAGCAGTCACGATAAACCTCGCGCGGAGCAAGACCATGTATGAAGTCCATTTGCCTTCGGGCAAATAGCCGCTGCCCGCGGAGCGTGGCTTCGGGTAGGTCGCATTAGATCAATGATCGCCTCTCTTTATATATAATGTAAAGACCAGACAGAATTCGGCTTACAGATGGCGGGTGATATTTTTTTTATTCATTGGCAAGTAGCTTCCAGCTCCTTCACTTCTTCTTGAGAGATCTTTTTCCACCGGATGGACATTCAAAAACCGAAGCACGATCCTTACGCCGCGCTCCGCGTCAGAAGTTTCCGTCTTTATATCCTCACCCGTCTTGTCAATAATATCGGGTTTCAGGTTTTCGACGTCGCTGTCGCATGGCAGATCTATTCGCTGACGAAAGATCCTCTTTCGCTTGGCCTGGTTGGATTGTGCGTTGCCGTCCCGGCAATTTCGATCTCTCTTTACGGAGGGCATATCAGCGATAGGAAGAACAGGCGTACTATTGCAATATGCATGCTGTATCTTTTGACATTGAATGCTGTCGTACTCATCGTAATTTCACTGAACGTTCACGAAATCTATGCAGCGTACGGAACGCTTCCTTTTTATATTATCCTTTTCCTGGGCGGTCTGGAATCGGGTTTGCTTGCTCCCTCGATCATTGCTTTCAGTTACTTGCTTATTCCTCAGGAACATGCTCCCAACGCATCGGCATGGCGAAGTTCTTCATGGCAACTTGCAGCTATTGCGGGACCTGCTTTAGGGGGCTTGCTCTATGGATTTTTGGGAGCAACCGGCACGTATGCCGCTTCAGCATCTCTCACCTTTACCGGAACATTACTGATTTGGTTCATTCCTCCTCAGCCTGTTGCTTCGTCAGAGGGTGAAGAGACAATATATGATAGCCTGAAGAAAGGAATTCACTTTGTTTTCAAAAACCAAGTCATCGTCGGAGCTTTATCGCTCGATCTGTTTGCCGTACTCTTCGGCGGTGCAGTTGCAATGCTGCCTGTGTATGCAAGTGATATCCTGGTGATCGGCCCTCAAGGGCTTGGGATCCTCAGGGCTTCCCCTGCGATTGGAGCCGTGATCGTTGCATTCTGGATGGCACACCGTCCCCTCAAAGGCGCTGTGGGAAAAAAACTTTTCATTGCCGTGATAGGATTCGGACTCACGATCATTGTCTTCGGTATTTCAAAAAGTGTTCCGCTCTCCGTATGTATGCTCGCCCTCGGCGGAGGATTCGATTCTATCAGTGTGATCGTGCGTTCAACATTACTGCAGCTTTCCACGCCGAATGAAATGCGCGGAAGAGTGGAAGCGGTGAACATGATGTTCATCGGATCGTCGAATGAGATCGGCGCATTCGAATCCGGCGTCGCTGCACGTCTCCTGGGTGTCATTCCGTCCGTTGTTTTCGGCGGATGCATGACGCTTGTTTCTGTCGGAGTAACTTCAAAAGTCGCGCCGGTGTTAAGAAAACTCCGATATGAAGAATTGCTTAGCCGTGCACAAATATCGAAAGAGACGAAATGACACGACTTGAAAAACTTCAGGAATTCCTGAAAGCCGATCCGCAGGACAGCTTCACGCGCTATGCCATAGGATTAGAATACCGGGCGATGCAGGATATGTTTAAGGCGATTGAGATCTTTGAAGCATTAGTCGCAACCGATCCCGGATATGTCGCAACCTATTATCAACTTGCCGATTGTTACCGGCAGATAAAAGATAAGGCGAAAGCAAAAGATGCGTACCAAAAAGGTATTCTGCAGGCACGGGCAGCACAGGACCTGCACGCTGCCAATGAATTAGCGATGGCAATGGATGAACTGGAAGATGAGGATTGAGTATTAACATAAAACCATACAAATAGTATTGATGAAGACACTCGAAGAACGCGCTATAGAATTTTTTATCCATGAGGATGTCCTGACCTTCGGCGATTTTACGTTAAAGAGCGGCCGGAAGTCACCGTATTTTTTTAATACTGGAAAACTTTGCACTGGAAGACAGCTGGCTACTCTCGGAAAATTATTTGCCGAAAAGCTCCAGGCCGAAAAGGGATTTTCGAGTGCAACGGTGATTTTCGGTTCTGCCTATAAAGGTATTCCGATTGCCGTTGCAACTTCCATCGCTCTCAGCGAATCGGCTCTATCGGGCATTCGATCGGTAAGCGACCGCAAGGAAGCAAAGACGCACGGCGATGCAAGTGCATTTCTCGGAGTTATGAAATCGGGAGATAAGGCTGTCATCGTCGACGATGTGATCACCACAGGCGGCACAAAATACGAGGCGATCCAGAAACTTCGTGAATCCGGTTGCGAACCGCTGGGCTTTATCATTGCCTTTGATCGTGCCGAACCGGCAGAAGGAAGTTCTCTTACGGCAAAAGAAATGTTTGAAAAGGATACCGGGCTTCCCGTCTTTGCGCTTGCGAATGTGAGGGATGTGGTTAAGATCAAGCCGGAATTTGGAGCAATGCTTGAGAAGTATATGTCGCAGTTTGCAAAGTGAGCGAGTACTTGGTCACTTCGCTTCCCACATAAATCCTTCGCAGGGAATATGTAAAGTCGTCACTGCCTGATCGAGCGCAGTACAAAGGGCTTCATCGGCCGCATAATGCCGACACGATGAGCACATCACGTTCTTCTCAATTCTACGAACTCTCGAAAAATGTTTTCTGTAGGCCAGTTGTGCGGGGTAAAGAACGACGGCCATAACCGTAAAGAAGAAAAACGTCCACCAATCGCCGTAATTTTCAACATATCCTCTGGCAACCCATAGGCCGACAAGGACGACAGCAAAGCGAAGTATTCCCCAGTAGATGATCGAGCCCAAAGTAGTCGGTAGTTGTTAGTCTTGAGTTGGTGTCAGAAAATCATACGATTGAATTGAGAACATGTTGCATCCAGAGGGCTAAAGCCAGGATACGGACTTCTATCGAACCTCAGCTTCACGGAAAACGTTACTCCCCAACATGGCGCGCGTATTACTCGGAATGAGCGGAGGACTTGATTCTTCAGTTGCAGCTTTGCTCCTAAAGCAAGCCGGACATGAAGTTATCGGGATCACGATCAAGACTTATAATTATGACGATATTGCCGGATCGAATCCGGCAAACGATACGTCGTGCTGTTCGCTCGATGGAATAAACGATGCCCGCCGCGTTGCCGCGATGCTCGGAATTCCGCATTATGTCTCCGATATGACGGAAGAATTTGGCGGAAAGATCATCGACTACTTCAAAGAGACCTATCTTGAAGGCAAGACTCCGAATCCCTGCGTGAGGTGTAATCGCGAGATCAAATGGGCGGCAATGCTTCGCAAAGCTGACGCATTGGGCTGCGAGTATATCTCCATGGGCCACTACGTGAATTTGCGTGAGGAATCCGGACGGATGATCCTATCACGATCGAAGGATGCAACAAAAGATCAATCGTACGCTCTGTGGGCAGTGCGCAACGAACACTTGCGGCGCACGATATTTCCACTGACAAATTATAGCAAGAAGCAGATTCGCGAAATTGCATATGCGAATGATCTGCCTGTCGCAGGTAAGCGAGAGAGTTACGAAATTTGTTTTGTGCAGGATAATAATTATCGCCGCTTTCTCAAGGATAACGTTGCTCAGTTATCCGAGCGGACGCCGCAAGGAAAATTCAGGCTGCATGACAACGTCGTCGGCGAGCATGACGGCGTACCATTTTATACGATCGGACAGCGTAAGGGGCTTGGCCTAAGCATTCCGTCTCATCCGGAGCCGCTGTATGTCACGGGACTCGATGTTCTAAATAATGAAGTTATTCTTGGTGACGATGCAGACCTATTCGATTCGGAGCTCGTAGCTTCATCGGCCAACATGGTGAAGTACGCAGAGCTTCCTGCAGAAGGCATTCGCGTTACGGCAAAGATCCGGTATAAAGACGAAGGGGCGCCGGCAATCGCGTATCCTTATGGCGAAGAACGGTTTCGTGTTATTTTTGAAGAACCTCGTCGTGCCATTACTCCGGGACAATCCGTTGTCCTTTACGAAGGAGATGATGTTATTGGCGGAGGGATCATTGATTAAAAAAAACTATCATGAGAAATAAAAGTATCGGCATTTTGATTATTGCTGCGGCATTTGTCATTGTACTGGCAAGTATTCAAGGATGCAGCCCGAACGCGACAAATCCTTTCACCGAGCTCAAGACCGGTGAACTCAATGCCACCGTCAGTGGTATTGGCTCGTTTTATGCTACCAATGCCTATGCCGATAGCAGTGGTATTACCTATCATGTCCATGCTTCGATGCTCGATACGAATAAAGTCGATTCTCTTGTGGTCGATCTGCTTGTCTTAAGAAAAACTCCTGTGCCGTATACCGAAGATGTTACCTCGGATATCAATAATATCATCACGTTCTGCATCGTTAACCAAAACGGCTGCAATACCTACACGGCACGGCAAGGAAACGGCAATTCTTCCGGTACGATCAAGATCACAAGTATTTCTCCCACATTGCAGGGGACATTTAGCGGAACCGTCGTTCTCGTCGGAGGCTCGGAGACTCGAACGATCACGAATGGGGAATTCAACGCAGCATATAATTAACTGCCCGCACTTTGCAGACGAACAAAGAACTTCTCACCGCGCTTCGCGCCGAGGCATTACTTGGCGGAGGCGAGAAACGCATCCAGGACCAGCACAAAAAGGGTAAGCTCACTGCTCGTGAACGCATCACGCTTCTTCTCGATGAAGGTTCATTCGAGGAGTTCGATATGTTCATGCGACACCGCTCCAACGATTTCGGCCTTGATAAGCAACGACCGCTAGGCGATGGAGTCGTGACCGGAAGCGGCAGAATCCATGGAAGGATCGTTTTTGTCTTCAGCCAGGATTTCACGGTCTTCGGTGGTTCTCTCTCGGAAGTCCATGCCGAGAAGATCGTCAAGGTTATGGAGATGGCGATGAAGCTCGGCGCTCCCGTTATTGGGTTGAATGATTCGGGTGGCGCGCGAATTCAGGAAGGTGTTGTCTCACTTGGCGGTTATGCCGATATCTTCCTGCTAAATACTCTTGCCTCCGGAGTCATTCCTCAGATCTCTGCCATCCTCGGTCCGTGTGCAGGTGGCGCGGTCTATTCTCCGGCCATTACGGATTTCGTTTGGATGGTTGAAGGAACGAGCTATATGTTCGTTACAGGCCCGAACGTCGTCAAGACCGTTACGCATGAAGATGTGACGAGCGAAGCATTGGGCGGAGCGTATACGCATGCGGAGAAATCCGGTGTTGCTCATTTTGCCAGCGCGAACGAACTTGAATGCCTTGAGGGAATCAGAACACTCATGAGCTATATCCCGCAGAATAATAAGGAGAAGACTCCTATCATCAAGACAGATGATACTCCTGATCGCGATTGTACCCGGCTCGATTCCATCATTCCCGATAGCGCCAACAAGGCGTATGATATGAAGCAGGTGATCGAAGAAGTGATGGATACCGGAAGCTTCTTCGAAGTGCATGAGGGCTTTGCACCGAATATCGTTGTTGGCTTCGCGCGATTGAATGGAGAATCGGTTGGCATTGTCGCAAACCAGCCGCTGGCAATGGCCGGAGTATTGGATATCGATTCGAGCACGAAGGGTGCGCGATTTGTCAGGTTCTGCGATGCCTTTAATATCCCGCTCGTCGTCTTTGAAGATGTACCCGGTTTCTTGCCCGGTACGGAGCAGGAGTGGCATGGCATTATCCGGCATGGTGCGAAATTGCTCTATGCTTTTGCAGAAGCAACCGTGCCGAAGGTCACCATCATTACCCGTAAGGCCTATGGCGGAGCGTACGACGTCATGAATTCCAAACATATTCGCGGCGATATGAATTATGCATGGCCAACGGCAGAGATCGCCGTGATGGGGGCTAAGGGAGCCGTCGAAATAATTTTTAAGAAAGAGATATCCGATGCTTCAAATCCTCAGGCGCGCGAAGACGAACTCATCGAAGAGTATGGCAAGCGTTTCGCAAATCCTTTTGCTGCAGCCGAACGCGGATATATCGATGATGTCATCGAGCCGCATGAAACCCGGCTCCGTCTGATACGCTCATTGCAAGTACTGCGGACAAAGAACGTCACCAATCCGTGGCGGAAACACGGTAACATTCCTTTGTGAGTTATATCAAATCAAATGGACGCACAAACCCTTCGTTCTATTCAAGCTCCCCTTAAAGCAAAATATCGCGAAGATCCGGAATCGGCTCTTATTACGCTGCATGCCGAAGGAAAGCTCGGTCCGGATGTAACGTTCGTCTTGAACTCGGATCACACATCCATCATTTCAGGACTTCATCCGGCAAGCGGTGGAACAGGCAAGGAGATATGCTCTGCAGAAATGCTGCTGTGGTCTCTTGTATCGTGTGCAGGGGTAACGATGAATGCGATCTCAACTTCCATGGGCCTCACTCTTCGCGATGCAAAGGTCTCGGCCGATGGCGACGTCGATTTTCGTGGTACGCTTGGAGTATCGAAAGAAGTGCCGGTGGGGTTCAAGGAGATCCGGCTGCACTTCACCCTCGATACAGACGCCACACTGGAAGAGATCGCTACGTTGATCAAGCTTACCGAACGTTACTGCGTTGTCTTTCAAACCCTCACCGCAAAACCGGAACTCACCGTTACGGTATCATC
>JAUZOQ010000091.1 GCA_030706385.1 Bacteroidota bacterium
CCACGTCGCGCCGCTATCGATGGATCGATAGATTCCGAGCCCATCGGGGTAGCTGCACTTGGAGCAGCCACCATGACCCGTCTGAATGTAGAGCACGTTCCCGGCGATTTCCACATCACTTGTTCCACGGAAGGGAAGTGTATTGATCTTGTTCCATGTTTGTCCATTATCATCTGAGCGCATTATTTCGCTTAAATAGTCATTGGAATTAGAGAGCCCTTCGGGTATTGCAAAGAACGTAGATGTTTTTTTGATCGCTCGAATGCTCCATGACTCCGTACCGTAATTCGATTCATGCCATGTAAGTCCGCCATCGGCCGTATACGCCCACTTGTTGAAGCGTCTGAATGTTGTTGCAGCAGCACCGTGAAGGGAGTCGGTAAAATCCATTCCGAGAACATAATCATTTTTTGGCGGTGCATATACCTGTTGGAATGTGACGCCTTCATCGGTAGAGAGTTCGATATCTCCCCGGAGAAAATCGCTGACGATAAGCCCTTGCTTTGTCCGTCTGATGGAGTTTCCCAGATGTCCGTCAGTTGTGGGGAGGCAGACTGCATTCCACGAACCGCCGCCATCGGTTGTATGCCAGATCCTTCCATTGGCGTGATCTCCGGCTGCCCATCCGTTCGTCTTACTCTCCATGTAGATCTCGTTAACTCCAAAGCTTGGAATTTCGGGCGTTGAGGTTTTCATCCACGACTTTCCGCCATCAAGAGTGCGGTAGATGGCAGGCGTAAGGATGTCGTTTCCGCCCGGAAGTCCGACTGCGATAAAACCGAGATCGGCATCGAAGAAATAGATCGTAGAAATTCTATCAGGAAACTTCATGCATTGCTCCCAATGGATCTGTGCATGCAGCGCTTCGGCCCAGAGGATGATCATCGCAGCTGCGAGTAAAAAGAATCTGTGTGTTGTCTTCATATACAAAGGACAACTCACATGCGATTTGGTTACTGATTATTTGAGGGTAAGAATCTCTGCCCTAAAGCTCGACCTACCACAGCAGACGAAACAGCACCTATCGGTACAACTTTTTCTTTTCCGATGTGTTCTTGGCCAGACGTGGTTGTTGGGCCGCATATTGAAATCAATTCTCCTTCACTCATTGAAATAGAGATAACACTATGAAGAATATTTGGTACATCCTTCTTGTATTTGCATTTTTATCGAATTCCTACGCGCAAAGTTGGCAGAAGATCGCCCCCATGCCGGGCGGTGCTCGTGATGCAATAATATGCTTTTCTATCGGAAATGTGATCTATTCCGGTGGAGGCCCGAAGAAAGACTTCTATGCCTATGATGCTCAGAAGGGCAGCTGGACAAGAAAGGCCGATCTTCCGGGAGTAGGGCAGAACCGTGCTTTCAGTTTCAGCTTTTCCATTGCCGGAAAAGGGTATATCGGTACCGGCACCGATAGCGGAGTTTCCATTCTGAAGAGCGATCTGTGGGAATATGATCCGTCCTTAAATTCCTGGATTCAGAAAGCCGATTTCCCAGGGGGCGACCGGGATGGGCTCGGAGTTTTTGTCGTTAACGGCAAGGCATATGTCGGAGGTGGTGCCGATGCTGCCTTAAATGTTTACAGCGATTTTTACGAGTATGATCCTGCAGAAAATAAATGGAACATGAAAGCCGAACTTCCCGGAGGTCCGAATATTTTCGCTTCGATGTTTGCGATAGGAAATTACGGTTATCTGGCATGTGGCTCCGGAATTGTGGAGTATCAGGATCTGTATCGATATGATCCGACGATGGATTCGTGGGATGCGCTCTCACCTCTTCCGGGCGATGCCCGGCAGGCGGGAATTGGCTTCGTTCTCCGAGGAAAGGGATACGTCGGATTGGGAATGAGCGGGTATTCAACGGTCTACACAGATATGTATTCCTACGATCCGGCAAAAGACGAATGGAGTCCGGAAACAGATTTGCCGGCGACGGGCCGGGCATGGTCGAGCGCCGTTGTTATCGGCGATACTGCCTACATTGGTGATGGTGCATCGCTAACGACTACGTCACTTAATACATTCAGCGACTGGTGGAAATTCAGTTTGCCTGCAGCTTCCGTTGCTCAGGATAAAAAGAATGTCGAGATCCGATGCTACCCGCAGCCGGCAGGCAATCAAATACATATTGCCGGCTTGAATAGCGGGCTAAACTACGAATCAAAAATTATAGATGAGCTGGGAAGGGAAGTTATGCGTCGGTCTATCACTTCCGATAACTCTTCGCTTGACATTCACAATTTGCCACAGGGAATGTATACCGTCATAATGCAATCGTCAAGTGATCCAATCAGTGTTCGATTTGTGAAAGAGTGATGGGAGTTGCACTCTCTCGCTGCAGCTCTCATGCTGCAGCGAGATAGTTATAGAAATCTTCGTACTTCTCCGGAGCTCAGAAACGGAGCGAGATACAATTCTCGAACTTCCGGATGAAAGATGCCGGCAAGTATTTGCAAGCTTTCGACGAGCCTCGGTCCAGGACGTGAAAAATATTGCGAACCATCGGCGATCCAGATCTCCTTTGGAGCGTAGGTGAGATTTGCTAGGAGAGTTGCGGCGTCTTGCATTTGTCTGGCTACTGCAAAGCCGCATTCGGCGAGGACGATGATAGCGGCTTTCGCATCGTTTACGTCCTGCCAGGAGATCTGCCGCGAGGGGAAATGCTTGAATGCTTTTGTATTCGCTCCGCCGGCCCGTTCGATGAGTTCTGGAATCCAGTGCCCGCTTGCAAAAGGAGGATCGGCCCATTCGAGAAATAAGACACTGTGCGTATCGAAGTTCTTTACCTCGACCGCGATCTTTTCAGCTCTTTTCTTCAGAGATGCAACATATTCTCTTGCCTCGTTACTGCTGCCTGCAAGTTCTCCGACCTGCACGATCGAATCAAATACTTCATCGAGCGTGCGCGGCTCTAAGTTGACGACGTTCGGTTTTGTCGTGAGCTTAGCAGCTTGTTCGGCAACATAATCGAAACTCACGGCGCAGACGGTGCAGAGCCGCTGCGTGAGGATGAGATCGGGTTTGAGATTTGCGAGCGCTTCGAGATCGAGTGCGTAGATCGAACCTGTTTCATCGAGCTGCGATCGCACCAGCAAATCGATCTCCGAACTGGAAAGATCCTCGCTTGCTTTCGAACGTGTGATCTTCGGCTTCAGCGATGCGGCAGCAGGGTAGTCGCATTCATGTGTAACTCCAACGAGTTCGTTCTCGAGTCCGAGAGCAAAACAGATCTCCGTTGCCGATGGAAGTAATGAAACAATTCGCATAGGGCAGAGCTAACATCATCGAACTTCGAGAGAGTTCGTTCGGGGCCGTATTATGATAGGGAAGTCGGGCTCACTGCACAACGATCGTTCCTGTCATTCCCATCGAGACATGGTAGATGCAATGGTAAGGGAATGAGCCGATCGTATTGAATGTCGTCTTCTTGGATTTGCCTGCTGTGATATCTTTCGTATCCCATAAACCGTCATTGCTTGTCGATGTATGAGTTCGGCCGTCGTCGTTAAGCCAGGTTACTTCTGTGCCTTTGGCTACGGTCAATACTTGCGGATGAAACTCGGATCCCGTCATCGTCACTGTATTTGGCGGAATGTCGTTCGAAGTGCTTGAGCTGCAGGAAAGAGAACTGAGAGTCATCAGAGCAAAAAGGAGAATTGTTGCCGCCTTTGTGAAATATATTCCCATAGTCTTAGTTGTGTAATTGAATTGATGTTCAAAGAAATTATTGCACGATCACCGTTCCTGTCATTCCGACTCCGAGCATGGTGTGATGCGTGCAGTGATAGGGATATGTTCCTGGTTTATCGAACGTAATACCTTTCCTCTCTCCGATTTTCATATCGCCGGTATTCCATGATTTATCGTTCGCAGTCGCCGTATGCACTCTATCCTCAGCGTTCTGCCATACGACAGTTGTGCCTCTCGGTACCGTTATGACATTCGGCGTGAATTTCGTATCTGCCATGATGACGGTATTCGGAGGCACGCTTGCCGCTTTGATATTCTTCGTGCTCGTGCATGCTGAAATGCTTACGATGAGCAAAAATGCAGTCAAGATAACGATGGGGAGTGAGTTGGTTTTCATAGGCGTTAATGGAGAATATGATTCGAATTTCATAGCAATTTTCGCATCCCTTCGGTTCCGTTTCCGAGCGGGGACGAATTTGTGACCGTAACTTGTTTTTCCGTTCGGCGTTGAGATAGTCGCATTTAACATCTTCTCAAACTATTATGAAACTACATGCAATTCTGTCTTTCGCACTACTCGCTCTCGTCTATGGATGCAAGAGCTCGACAACGAACGCGCCTCAGGATGTGACCGGCGATCTTAAAGGAACGGTCGGTCTCGTCGATTCTCACGGAAATCAAGTTGCCGATAAAAGCGGTGTACTTGTCACAGCCGAAGGGACAACGCTTTCGGCAACATCCGATGCCGATGGCAACTGGATCATTCACAATCTTCCGACGCAAACCTATACTATCGCTTTTTCGAAAGCCGGATACGGCACGAAAAAGAATACATCGTTCTCATTTGTCGGTGGCGGCACGGTAGCATTCGGAGATCGAATGACGCTTTATCAGCCACTGGGATTCACGGTGACGCTTGACTCGGCTACTCCGCCGGAGAAACCCGTCTATGATGCTTCCGGAACGCTGCTAAGCAAATCGGGAGTGCTGTATGGCCATATTAGCGGAGCAACGCTTGCCGATTCGAATCTCATCAAGTGCCTGGTGTTCATGGGAACATCGTCGACTATCGATACGCAGGATACATCGTCCTACGTTGCCGGCTTCTCCCTTGCGGATAACGGGTACTTCCATTTCCTGACGAGGAGCGGATCCGATCTTAAATTCATGCTTGCAACCTGGCAGGACTGCGGGCCGAAAGGATGGATGAAATCCGGCATGAAGATCTACATGCAGGCGCTTGCAACAACGTCTTTCTACACAGGCGCACCGTACTTTGATATTCAGACAGGTAAGTATATCTACTCCGATCCTATCCCTGCTTCGAACGTCTTATCCGTCGATGTTCCGTAACTGCAGTTATTCGACGATCACGGTGCCCGTCATACCGACTCCGAGGATCGTATGGTATTTGCAGTGATATTTGAATGTTCCTGCTTTTGAGAACGTCACGGATTTTGCCTCAGCAGTTCCCATATCGCCGGTATCGAAAGAGCCATCGTTTGCCGTAGCGGTATGGGTTTTGCTATCGATGTTGCGCCAGGTAACCGTCGTCCCCACCGGCACATTGATAGTTTCCGGGGCGAACTTCATATCGCTGATCACGACGGTGCTGATCGGAACGCTGCCGCTTTTTGAAGAACTGCATGCTTCGAGACTAAAGCCTGCGAGAACGAGAGCGATCGCAATGAATAATGTTTTCATAAGAATTGGAAATATTGGTAAATGCCTCTGGGGAGAGGAATTACAAGGGGATCAGGGATAGCAAGAAAACTCGCCTGAGAAGGCTTTGGTTCGGCGAACGTTCGAACCGGAGGGATGTTCTCTACGATGGACTAAACATAATAATCATCAGACTATGAAAATCCTATTGGTTCTTCCGCTTGTACTTCTTGCCTTTGCTCTTGGCTGCAATAAGACGACAACAATTGTGGCTCCCGAAGTGGTTGGGGATCTTAAAGGTACCGTATATCTTAGTGACGCTCATGGTGGGGATGTGCAGGATAAGAGCGGAGTATACGTACTTGCAGAGGGGACGTCGATTTCGGCCGTATCGGATACGGGTGGTAATTGGATTCTTCATGATCTTCCTTCGAGGACCTATGTACTCAGTTTTTCAAAAGCCGGATATGGCACAATGAAGAATACGTCATTCTCCTTTCTCGCCGGTGGAACCGTACCTTACGATCTGTCTGGAAATCACTCTATGTGGCTTAGCCAACCTGTTGCTTATTCCATCGTCATTGATTCCGTGAGGCCTCCGGATGGTAAGAACGTCTACGATCAAAACGGAAAGTTAGTAAGTGGTAAGCCGGGCTCAATTAAGGGCCATTTCATTAATCAATCCATGCAAGATTCTGCAAGACTTGAAGTTCTTCTTTTTATTGGGAATTCTCCAAATATCGACATGGGTGATCCTTCCACTTACTTGATCCACTTGGACATCCTGGAATCGTACACAGGTAGAGTAACTCGGGTCGGAAACCAGCTTATGTTTGAGTACGCTAATTGGCTTGATAACGGTCCGGTTCGCTGGCTCAAATCGGGTGATGTCGTTTACGCAAAGGCGTATTCTCCAAGCTTCGATACTTGGTATTATGATGTAGTATCTGGGAAAAGGATTTATTCTAATCCCATTCCAACCTCGAGCCTTTCTGGGATCGTACCGTAATTAAGGATTGAATAGTAATATTGCGGCACGATTATTGAAGCATTATTTCGTTGTTGACTAATTCTAGAAAGGAGCCATTTATGCCAAGATACAGCAAATCCGCAAGCAAAGATGTGGAGAGAGAAATGAAAAAGATGAATTCGGGTACGCTTAAGAGCGGCAGAAGCGGGAAAACGGTGCATTCGCGAAAACAAGCGATAGCGATCGGACTTTCCGAGGCTCGAAAAGAAGGAAAGAAAGTACCGCCGAATCCGAATGAATAATTGAGATTGCTTCAGCCTATTGCTGTTGCATGGTAGAACGAGAAAGGGAAAATAAGTGGATTTTCCCTTTCTCTTTTTTTTGCATATGGCCTCGGCGATAGACTCCTCAGCCTGATCTATTTTCCTATGTGTATAGTACTTGTATCAAATATTCCGAATACCTTCAGAAGCCATAAGACGACGACAATGACGACGACAATATTCAAGATCTGCTTGATCTTCGAATCCATCGGAATGAATCGGTTAATTAGCCACAAACCTACGCCGACGGCGACGAGTACGAGCACGAGTTGAATGAGATCCATGATGTGAGATGTTTGATTTGTAAAAGCGGGGGAGTATTAGGAAGGGAGTGACTAATAAACAGGTCAGGGCGAATTTTCATTACACCTATTGCAGATAACGACATCTATAAGAGGAAGGACTGCAATTACTTATATTTGTAGATCAAAACACTTCCTATCTATGAAGAAAGTCCTTGGATCCAAATATATCGTGTTGTTTCTTGTCGTCGCAGCATCCTTCGTAACGGTTTCCGGCTGCAAAAGCTCATCGAGTGCATCGTCTGACGATGCGAATGCTGCCAGCATTGCCGGCACGTGGTCGCTCCGGAGCCTGCAATGTCTTTCCGTTCCTACAGAAGATTTTGAATGCTGGAAGAGCCTGATCGTCGGGCTTGGTGAAATTGATATGCATTCAGTCGGTGCCGGAATTCTCACGATCTCAGATAACGGAACATTCATAGGCGACGAGATCCCAATAATCGATTCACTGCCGCGCTCTGTTTTCGGCTGCAACAACGACGACCCTCATGCATCGAAGCAGCATATCGATGGAACGTACTCTGCCTCAGAGGGACTCGTCATTTTGCATATCGTCCACTATCTAGTAAATGGCCAGAGTCAATCCTCAACGAATGACGAAGCCGTTGCAGGAAGCTACACCATCAGCTCTTCATCACTAACACTTACACTTGATCTCGGAAAAGGCGAGCGGTGGAAAGCGGTGTTTGTGAAGTAGAAGGGTTTTATTGAGTTATGAATTTCGAAAGGGCCTCAAGATGCAGAAAATACTAAGACGAATAACCGTCATATTATGTTTGATCCTCATCGGCATTTGTTTCTTCTGCCCGACAAACTCTCCTGCACAGCAAAATAATTGGAAGACCTTCAGGGCCGAGGGAATTCCGAAAAGTGAAGAAGCGTATAACTGTATCACTTTCCGTAGTGATTCAATTGGGTACCTCGGAGGTATGGACCTTAGAGAACCCCCTGAACATGACGTTCCGGCAGTTCTTTATGAAACGACTGATGCAGGTCAATCATGGAAGAGGCTGGCATTACCAGCGAAAGGGATTGTAAGAAAGATAATTGCCTTTGGAGATACGATAGTAATACTCGATGAAGCAATCCATAGGCATACCACTAGTATTCTTCTCTCTGTTGATAATGGATTGCATTGGAAAACTCTCCTTGAATGTGATTGCTCTCCTCCGATTGTTGGCTTATCATTTACTTCATTGGATGCAGGATATGTTGCATTACTGAAAGAGGGCGACATTAACTCCACGTACATCCTTAAGTACAATTCGGCAAGTCAACAATGGGATACTACAACAACCATTCCGGCACGCTGCATGGAAGTGGACTTTAGCCCCTCGTACATTACTGCCGATATCTTCGAGTTCAATAGTCTTAAGCAAATTTCGATCTGGATATCCCCATTACGAGGGCCGGGTAAGGTGATATCCATTGAGCCATGTTACGTCAAATCCATTACACATGATAATAACGGCAATGCTTATCTCCTTACGAAGGATAGCAGCGACCGGTTTAATCGGGTTCTCAAGCTCGATCCCTCTACGGGTTCTATCAGTCCGATAGTATTCGATACGAGTCTAGCTAGGTTTATCCAAAAAATATTTGTTACTGAGAATCGGATCGTGGCAGTTGGATCGGGCAAAATCGATACTGTCCGCGACAGATACCGCTTCCCAACGGTCACGAGCCATCTACTCATATCTTCGGATGGCGGCAGGCACTGGACGAAAGATGAATTTCCCGAACCGACGAGAAGCAGTCCGAATTCGCTTTTTGGCGACAGATTTTTCATCGCCTATTCCTCCCACGGGCAATTCCAGAAGAGGGAGTTTCGGTAGCTAGTTATATGGTACCAGCTTGGTCAATTTGCTTCTCTGAGAATGCGAAATGCTAAGAAGATCAATGCGCCGAAAAGAAGTGTACTCCAAAAAACGGTGATGTAGTAGTGATTGTCAGTCCTGTAAGATTCATACCAATATGTACTCACACCACCAATAACAAAAAAGGATAGAGCCGATATTCGTGTCTTTTTCTTGAGTGCGGCATCAGGATCAGTCTGCTCAAAGCTCTTTGAAGCCGCGGCCTCTATCCGCCAATAATAATAGATCAGAATCAGCAATAGTACACCGATGACTGGGACAACATACAGACGAGTAATGCGTACCCCTTCGTCCGGTACGAGCGATGTCCAATTTTCACGCACAAATAATACAAGTAGGGCAATGATGGTAATGTATTTGAATTTCTTCGTGTAAGTCATTTCAGTTCTCCATAAGCGCCTGAATATTCTTTTTCACATTATTCGATTCTGCTATGGCAACGATGAAGATGAGGAGTTTCACGAGGCCTTTTGTATGCAGTAACTTATTGGCAAGCAGTTTGACTTCTCCGATGGTCTGAGTGATCCGATTTGCGCGAACAGGCTCGCTCTCTGTTGCAAGATCCTCTGCCAGGAGCCAGCTATATGCCCGGGCGATCTCCAGACTGAAATGTGTGACCTTCTCTTCCGTATCCTTATAGAAAAAAGAGACTAATCCGATAAATGGCGAGCACTTGTTTATCGCCTTCAAGACAAGCGGTATTTGTGCAGCAAGCAATGCATTGATCTGCATGAAATCTGTCTTCAGGCCGAGAATATCTATTCCGGGTGAAGTCTCAGCCGAGGCAATAGCGAGATCGAGATTGATGTGCGCATTCATTCCCAGCAGCAAGTGCTGTAGGATGATGGGATAGCGCCGCTTCGATGCACCGAAGGCAACTTCCCACGGAGCAGTCGGAATCTTGTTCTCGTTATATAGATCGTAAGCAGTAAAATATCTTCCAGCGAAGGTAACGGCAAGTTTCGCAAGCAACTCCGGATTCGCAAACTTTCCATCGACAATATTTTTCCTGACCTGTATCGTCACTCGCCGATAAAGCGCTGCAAAATATCCAAGGCGCGAACCGGTTTCAATCGAATGGGCAATGATTGCATCCATTCGTGCGATCACTTCATCGATTGTCTGGGGAAGAGGAGTCATAGAGTGCCGGTGCCGGGAATAATAGAGTTGACAACAGCAGATGGATGCAAAAGTATTCACGAAGCTTCTCGAGGATTGAAACCGCTCCTGAATCTGTTTTAACGCGACCTTTATTGATTGTTATCTATGCTTTCATCGAAAGAATTGTCATTTCGCGATCCCGGGCTTATGCCCATTTGGAATAAGGTGCGTAACGGTATCCGGCTTTCCAAAGAGGACGGATTAGTGCTCTATAGCACACATGACCTAATCGGCCTTGGCCGCATGGCGAACGAAGTTTCCCGCGCTAAATCCGGAGATACCGTGTATTTCGTTCTCAATCAGAAGTTCGAACCAACGAATATCTGCGTCCTGAGCTGCAAGTTCTGCGATTTCGCAGTTAAAAAGGGCTCCCCTGAAGCATACGAGCAAAGCATTGAAGAAATGCTCGATATTCTCAATCCCGATATCCGTGAAGTACACATTACCATGGGTTTGCATCCGGATTGGGAGTGGCAGCATTATGTCGATATGGTGCGTCGGATCAAAGAGGCATATCCGCTGATCGATGTGAAAGCGTTCACAGCAGTCGAAATAGTTTTTTTCGCCAAGAAATTCAAGAAAACTCATGAAGAGGTCTTAAGCGAATTGAAAGCCGTGGGATTGCGTACGATGCCGGGCGGCGGCGCAGAAGTTTTTTCCGAACGCGTACGGAAATTAATTTTCAATCAGAAGATCGGAGCAAAGACATGGTTCGAAGTTCATCGCAAGGCGCATAAGCTCGGAATCCAATCGAACGTGACGATGCTCTACGGACATGTCGAGACATTCGAAGAGCGCATCGAGCACATGATCAAGCTCCGCGAAGTCCAGGATGAAACCGGTGGCTTCATGACCTTTATTCCACTTGCCTTCCAGCCGGGCGATACAGGCATCAAGACAAAGAATAACTTTACCAGCGCCATCGATGATTTGAAGACGATCGCCATCAGCCGCCTCATGCTCGATAATATTGCTCACATCAAGGCATATTGGGTGATGCTGACGGCGGAGGTTGCTGCCGTAGCACTGAATTTCGGCGCAGACGATATGGATGGAATAGTCGGTCACGAGCGCATTGCTCATGATGCCGGTGCGACGAGCCCGATGCAGCTTGCAAAAGAAAAGATCATCTCCATCATTCATGAAGCAGGTAAAGTGCCGATCGAGCGAGATGTATGGTACAATCCGCTTCACATTTATCCGGCCGAAGGAACGAGCATTGTCAGCAAGATGCCCTACTTGAATTCCGTGCCGTTCTATTCGAACTTTGAACCCGAGCTTGCCGAGATCAAACTTTCGCCTCTGGTGCCACGAGTGTTCGGACAATTTGCGAAAGAGGGAAAAGTCGATGCCGGGCCGATGTCGCTCATGGATTATGTGGCAAGCCAGGATGAGTTCGAAATGCTGGATTATGGAGTTGCCGTTAGTGGCAAGGCATATTCCGTATTGCTCTATTCGCATCACGATTGGAAGCATCTTTCCGGCAAGACGATCGGACTCACTGCCGAAAGCTCGACGAGCGTCGAACTGCTCCGCGTCTTGCTCGAGAAAAAGTATGGCGTGACCGGTGTTACGTTTGAGCGTTTGCATTTAACGAGCGGCCAAAACGACTACACGAAATTCGATGCCGTGCTCTTGATCGGTGATGAAGCGCTGCGCCGCTGGAAGGTTGGACTTGCATCATTCTTAAATGTGTATGACCTTGCCGAGGAGTGGTACGAGTGGAAGAAGATGCCATTCGTCTTCGCAGTATGGGCTGTGCGGAATTCGATTCCGGCAGCTCACAAAGAAGCTATTCGAAATGCATTAGAAGGATCGATCACTCGGAGCAAAGGACATTACGATGAACTCGGCCGCGAACATGCCAAGCGGCTCGGACTTACACGTGAAGATCTTGCAATGTATTTGAATGCATTTACCTATCGCCTCGGCGAGCAAGAGCGTTCGGCAATGGAAGAATTCTTGAAGGAACAGGCAGTGCTTGCTTAATGACGAGATATGCAAATTAAACAGATAAAGGAAAAAGTTTTCTCGAACCAGCGTCTGAATCGTGAAGAAGGCTTGTGGTTGCTGCAGAACGGTTCGCTTCTGGATCTGGCAGAAATGGCCGAACATCGGCGCTACTTCCACAATCTCGCTCCAAAGGTGACCTTCGTTATCGATTCGAATCCGAACTACACGAATATCTGCAATATCGATTGCATCTTCTGTGCATTCTATCGGCATGAAGGCGATGCAGATGCCTATACCTATACTGTCGATGAAATGATCGAGCGCTTCAAGAAAGCCGAAGCGCGCGGAGTGAGAACTGTTCTGCTTCAAGGCGGAGTGAATCCTGCATTGCCGCTGGAATACTACACGGAGATGATCCGCCGCACGAGAGCAGAAGTGCCAAAGATCCATCCGCATTTTTTCTCGACAAGCGAGATAATCGGAATGGCAAATGTCTCCGGCCTCTCCGTTCCGGCCGTTTTGGAGAAATTGAAAGAAGCCGGTCTAAATTCCATTCCAGGAGGCGGCGCAGAAGTGCTTTCCGATAAGGTAAAGAAGAAGATCTCCAGCAAGAAGGGAACAAGCGAAGATTGGTTAAGCGTCATGCGCGAAGCACATAAGCTTGGCTATAAGACGACTTCGACGATGATGTACGGACATCTGGAAAGCGATGAAGATATCGTCGAGCATCTGGATATTACGCGTGCCTTGCAGGATGAGTACCACGGTTTCACGGCATTTATTCCCTGGAGCTTCAAACCCGGTAATACGCCTCTTGAGAAGATCATCCACACGTATGCTTCGAGCACGCGCTATTTGCAGATGATCGCTTTTGCGCGAATCTATCTGGATAACTTCCCGCACATTCAGGCAAGCTGGTTCAGCGAAGGGAAAAAGACTGGACAGATGGCCCTGCATTTCGGTGCCGATGATTTCGGAGGCACGCTCGAAGAGGAGAATGTCCATGCTTCCGCAAATTTCGTACATACGACAACGATCAAGGAGATGGTCGATCTCATCCGCGACGCCGGCTTCACACCGGTCGAGCGGGACACATTGTACCACACCTATGGGGAGTTCGCAGAAGGCGAGTATCCGGCATCGATCTTGAATTCAGAACGCCTGCATCAATCTGTCGATGCAAGTATTATTATGCCGACGATACCTCTGGTAGCATTAGGAAACGGGTAGAAGAGTGATTAAGTCTCTCTACTTTCCTGTCAGATGCACGACTGGAGGTCTCTTCATGAATGCCCATTGATCTTCGGTCCATGCAGCTCCATTTGCCGGAGTTATTAAAATTGCATCCGTCGAGAAATCCTTTGAGTGATCGAGTGCTTGCTGCGAGATCGTGAGCAAACTGCCTCTTGTTGATTTACCATGAATAGAGGCATCTCGCGCTCCGGTAATCGCAAATTCCAACTGTGAAGATTCTCCCGGTTGAATCTCAACATCTTTCAAAGAATAGATGCGATTGATCTC
>JAUZOQ010000092.1 GCA_030706385.1 Bacteroidota bacterium
ATGTATCTCCCCCTTTGAATCATTCTTTCTTCTTCCATGTATCTTCTGAAAATAATATCGCCTCAATATTGCACCGTGTCCAGAAAGCAAATTAGAAGTTACTTTGATTGGAGGGTTTATCAATAAAAGGTTTTTAGCTCCCATTTCATTGGCATTCGTCTGCTGTGGCTTATTTTACAGTGGCGTATCAGCCCAGTGGAAAAAGTTGGCCCAATTTCCGTTCGGAGTTCAATTAGTATATTTTAAGGACTTCACGTCTGTTCCTCAAGATGGCTTTGTTTCAATTACAGCGGACGGCACCGGTCTGCAGAAATTATGGAGAACTCTCGACGGTGGGTTGTCATGGCGACAGATTACCCTACCCTTGAACTTTAACGGTGGAGCAACCGCTCCGATAAGTTTCTCCTTCAAGAATATGAATGAGGGATGGTTCGGAGATTTTGAAGGACATGACGTTTTCCATACCAATGATGGCGGAGATTCCTGGATACAATCTATCAAAGACACTATTTCTGTGTCGTCAGTATTTTATGTTCCTCTTACCAATAGTTTAATTGTTACCGGCGCCGGAAGCCTCGCCGGCCTTGCAGGATCCTTAGCAACAGTTGGCACTGCCTTTACGGATTCAATCCATGGCATAATATCTGGTGGGAATAGTCAACCAGTCCTGAGTAAATCGCTCTACACAAGCGATGCAGGCTTGACTTGGCAACAGTCAACATTCGATGCGGAGCAATATCAGCCCATCGGCTTACAGGGTACTATGACCTTCTTTGCATTGACGGAGCAGGATTGCCCTCCGAACGTCGACCAAGTTGGTTCTCTTTCTCGATCTGATGATGGAGGCATCACGTGGAGAAAAATCTATCAGTATCATGACCACACCAATTTTTCAGTTACCGGGACTCTGCAGAATAATGCGATGGGTATATTCTTTCAGACAACTCTCGATAATAGCGAAGGAATAATGATGTCTTCCGATAGTGGCAATACCTTTTATTCTATTTGCGGTCCAATTAATGATGTCGATACTCGCTTCTATGTCCGCGACTCCTTCATTTATGCCGGAGATAAGCATGGGGGTCTCTGGCTGAATACGACGGGTATCGGGTCGAATTCAACACCTCAGTTATCACTTACTAGGATCTCAGCGCCGGCATTGTTCAAATGTCAGAATTTCGATACTGTCATCACCTTTACTTTTTTCGATTCCTGCAATAATAATCAGGCAAAGCTCGTCGGCGCTTCTATTTCCGGCTCGCCAAGTTTTTCGTTCAGCTCTCCGTCACTGATTCCCAGAACGATTCATCCCAATGATTCGCTGACTGTTTCCTATAGACCTCAAAGCACTGGAGCAGATACGGCACAACTGCATCTTCGCTTCCATTTAGGTTTTAAGGATTTCGACACGGTGATACCGCTTTTCGGCGGAGGCATGGCTACAAAGGAAAGTGTACGATTCATTCCCGTCCTCTTAACGAGCAGTGCTGCAGCCGGATCATATATCGATCTTCTTATCAAGCCCGATAAGTCGCTTTCAGGTAGAGATCTGCAAAGCATTACATTCGATCTGAGCTATTATGGCGATCTGTTCGAGATCGTAAGTCCATCTTCACCGAATCCTTCCGTTCTCGTCACTACCGGAACAAAGACACAGAACGGGAAAATAGAAACGCTTCCGGTTACGATTACGGGAAAGGACATTTCTCTCGATTCGACTGAACCGATCGCCGTTATTAAGCTATGGGTAATGCTCACCGATACCACTTTCACAACGATTACGATGAGCGACCTGAAGCTGAATAATGATGATTCCGATTACAAGAACTGCATTCTCTCAGCAGACGCAGGGAATGCGAACTTCACATTGCACTTCGATTGCGGCGATTCCACCATTTACAAATACCTGCGCACTGGAAGTGTCTTAGGGATTACCTCCCTCCGCCCCAATCCCGCGCAAGACGAAGTGCAGATCGATGTGCAATCGGCTACGAAACAAGACGCAAGCATCGAAATACGCAATGCTTTGGGAGTACAAGTCTATTCCGATGCGAAGAGTTTATCCGTCGGTTCGAACGGCCTTCATCTCGAAACCAAAGGACTTGCATCGGGCTTATATATCGTGCGCATCACTTCGGCCTGCGGAGCAACGTCCCAGGAATTTGTAAAGGTGAAATAACAGCAATCCCTACCGATTGGAAATGAAAAGAATACTCCACTCCCTAATTTTTTCCCTGCTCCTCGTTGCGCTGAATCTCACTTCTGCTTCTGCGGCAGTTCTCACGAAGCACGTCATCCAATTCGGCGGAATAAATGGAATATCCTATTCTCCCAATTTTATGCAAGTTCTTACCGGCGACACGATCCTATGGGTTGGAGATTTTGCTGCTTACCCGATGCAATCGACTTCCGTCCCTCCAGGAGCTGTGCCATTCGGCCCGATCAATAAGGGGGATACATTCATCAATGTCGTGAAGGTTGAAGGAGAATATGATTATGAGAACAATCAAAATGCATCCATCGGAATGAAAGGAAGTTTTACGGCATCCACGCCGCATTACGGACTAACGAATGAGGGCAGGGAGTTCTATCTCGGAATGCTTTTTCCGAGTTATAACAGCGTTGCCACTTCAACTGTCATAACAGATTTCAAAGTATTCTTCTACATCGCCACTCATTACGAAAATGATGTCAATGTTTCGTACTTTGATGCCTCCGGAGTAGAAATGCCGCCATATCATTATCATATATTGTCCGGGAATGTTCTTGAACTGCCGGTTAACTATCCTTTGATGCAGGTTGACACGGCTTCCGATGGCACTACGCACAAATCGTGTCACATCAAATCGCGATATCCTGTAACGGTGTACTACCTAAGTGTTGGTGCCTGTGCCGGCGGAAGCTATCTTGCACTGCCTGTTATCAGCCTTGGCAAGAACTATGTGGCAGCAAGTTATAACGATAATCCGTTAGTAGGCTCCACTGCGGGAATCAATAACTTCTATTATCCCGCTACATACGATTATGCAGGAGGCGAATTCATGGTAGTCGGAACTGAAGATCTTACAAATGTAAAGATCACTCCTACGACGACGACGGTTACCGGACATCCGGGTTCGAACACCGGAGCGCCGCATCCATACACGATTCAGCTCAATCGGGGAGAGTGTTACCTGGTGCGCTCGAATGGAAGAAATGAGGATAACGACATGTCCGGTTCGCTTATCGAAGCTACCAGACCCGTTGCCGTCATCAGCGGACATGAGAATGCGATGTTAGGCGGTGCGAATCCGTATAGTATCGAGGCACGTGATTTCATGGTCGAACAGATGGTGCCAATCGATTATTGGGATAGCACCGGTTATATCGGCGTTCCGTTCGCAGAGCCTTCTCCTCCCGGAGTTGAGGGCCACGGCGATACCTATCGTATTTATGCATTCGATAGCACAACTGTTCAGGCGCATCTTGATGTGCAGGGTGTTAGCGGAGGGTTCGATCAGCCCACTCGACGGCTTCTCGCACCTCCGCAGACGCTCGATGTGACAACGCCGGTTGAAGCCTATACAACCAATGGGAAAAGAATTTCTTTAATGCAATATGATGAGCGAAGTCAAACGACCACAATTCCTTGGCTTAGCCCAAGCATGATGACCATTGTGCCGAAGTCGCGCTGGAGAACTTCGTGTGCTTTTGCCGTTCCTGGTGGTAATACGATCGATGATGGCGGTCGAGTACCCAACTATATCTACATCAACGTCATTGCCCCGAATCTTGGTAATATATCTCTCTCAATTAATGGCGCCAACCCTGTACCTCTTACAAGTCTATCGCGGATCGGGCAGTTCAGTAATTTCTCAAGCAACTATCCCACACTTCGAGCAAATCAATATCGATTCACGTCTTTTTTTAATTCTGCTTCAAACTACTTTCTTTCGTCGCCCGACCCATTTGTAGTCTACTACTATGGTATCAGGGATTTCTCCCCTCATCCGGGTTATGAGGGCGATCCGACACATGTGAACTTCATGCAGGAATACTCCGCTCCTGCCGGCATGCAGCTCAACACCGGCGTCACTCCATCATTCATCGTCGATACTTCGTCAACCTGTTCGGGCTGGCATATCTGCGTGCGTGATACGGGAAAAAACGATCCGGGATTAAAGGCTGTGATCCTCATCGATGATCCCGATGCAGTTTATTGGCAGCAGCCCGGTGCGAAATTCAGTAATGTGACCTTCGATTCGGCTTCGGCCGATTTTGCCGATGGCGAACTGCATCCACATTTCCAAAGCTCAGGAAGTTATTGCTTCGATGTGAATTTCCTGAGCCCACTGCAAGCTGCTTCGGCTCCTCTTGCTATTGTCGATAATCTCGGCAATGCTGTCATTCTTCGGTTAGATCGGAGCGCGTCGGCGCTGAAGCTAACGACCAGTCTTCCAACTTCGGCCCGTGCAGATAGTATTGTTTTCCCCGTCAAGACGATCGGCCAGCAGATCTGCACGACATTCGTCTTTACAAATACTGCTCCGAAAGGAGGAACAGCTCTTAACCTGGCCTCCTTAGACTTTACGAACAAAGACACATCTTTCAAGATCGGAGCTGTCACGCCTTCACTTCCTCATTTGCTTGCAGCTGGTGATTCGCTTCTTGTTCAGGTTTGCTATACACCAAGCGATTCATCACGGCACCGTGATTCGCTTGTCATGCATACCGATTGCTTCTCGATTCCGATCTCTCTCGATGCTCATGGCTCGACAGGGTTGATCCTGGCCAGTGATCTGGACTTCGGGCCGATCAATACGGGAGATACGCTTTGCAAGCAAGTGCAGATTAAGAACGTCGGCTCGGCTCCTTTCAACGTGACAGGCTTTGTTCTACCGGATTCAATAGATTTCTCAGTGACGACAACGTTACCATTCCAGATCAAGCCGGGCGGCACGGCGCTAGTAACGATTTGTTTCCATCCACAGATCGAAGGGCCGTATAATGCAGGGATCGACTGGACGACAGATCTCGAAGCCTCGTTCGCGCATTCGGTGAAGAACCATTCGGCTCTCACAGGTACAGCAAGTCCGAAGGCAGGAGTGAAGATGCAAGCATCGGCTTCAGAATTTACTATCCATCCGAATCCTGCCAATGGAAATTCCGTGATCGTAACGATAGGCGGAGCAGGTTCACGGTTAGATCGCGAAGCGACGACTCTTACCATGTTCGATGTCTTGGGACGGGAAGTGTATCATGAGAATATCCCTGCAGGCATATCACAAGCTGAACTGCCGATCAGGAATCTCAGTGAAGGAATATACTACATTCAACTAGCGACATCATCGGGTTCTCTCACAAAGAAGTTTGTGAAGACGAAGTGACAAAGTTTGTAGGGGCACGCTGCGCGTGCCCTGCTGAAGTTGAGCGTATCCCGAGAAATTCGGAAATCATCAAGAGGGCACGCGCAGCGTGCCCCTACGAGCGTTGATTGCTTCTTTGTTATTCCTAGCCTCTACCAGCTACCAGCTAACAACTACCAGCTTTCTTCTTCTAACGACTACCGACTAAAGACTAACGACTAACTATAAGAGTCTGCGTTGCTGCCGGGCCTGACGGACCGGAGAGACGGAAGTAATACTCGCCTGCAGGCAGTTCGGATACATCGAGCGTCAAAGAATTACCAGAAGCTCTTCCCTGCTTGCGCAGAACTCCCACTGCATCGAAAAGTTCGTACGATACCGAAGGCGTTGCGTTCCGCAAAGCTACTGTTGCCACTTGTCGTGCCGGATTCGGAGTGATGGCGACAATTCCGGGAAGCGAATCGTATCTCATCAGTCGCGATACCAAAGAATCTCCGCATTGATAAGCAGTCGTAACTAGAATCGAATCCGATGTAGTTGCCAGGCTGAGGCAATTCGAACCTTGTGTCGATGTAAGAGACCCATCGGTTAGCTTCACCGATGTTTGAAATGTATCGCTCAGGTACGTTGCACAACGAAGAGTACCGATGAGCATTTCTCCTGAAAGCGAAAGTCCTCCTGAATCTACAAAACTCAACGATGACCCGTCTTTCTTCACGACAAAATCGGTTAGATGCAAACCAACAGCAAGCGGGACAAAGCGGATGGGGGTGATAAGATCGGTATTCATGCTTAGATTTAATGTGCCATAGAGTACTCCGGGGACTGACGAAGGGCCGCTGCCTGAATTGAAGTAGATCGGAATATCGACTGAATCGCCGGGATACGGCTGTATCTGCGCGCTCTTGATATAGGCAAAAGTCGGTATCGGCGTGCAGCCGAGTTTCACAACCCAAATATCATTAAAGCCTGTCTTATGATTTCCGGAAGCATCTCCATCGTCGGATTGAGTCCAGCCGACGAAGGCATAGCCGCCATCGGAAGTATGGATGAGTTGAGTGGCAAAATCGACGAGCGAACCGCCGATCATTTCCTGCCACTCGATAACTCCGGAAGGGCTGAGCTTAACGAGCCAGACATCATCTTTTCCGTGCTGCGGAAAGCCGGCCGGATCGCCATTAAGAGAAGCACAACAACCGGCATAGACTATGCCGCCATCGGCAGTCTCGACGAGCGACATGCCCTCTTCGCTTCCGGAGCCGCCGAGGCATTTCTGCCAAACCAGATCGCCCTTTGCATCGAGCCGCAGGATCCAGACATCCCAAATATTACCGCCATGAAATCCGGTAACATCTCCGTCGCTTGATCGGGTAAATCCTGCAATAGCATAACCTCCATCGGATGTCTGAATGGACTGCCATGCTTCGTCTGCTCCCGTCCCGCCGTAGCTATGCTCCCAGAGCAGTGATCCGGATTGATCGAGTTTGAGAACCCAGATGTCGCTCGAGAACTGATTAAGGTTATGACTGCCGGTAACATCGCCGTCGTTCGAACTGGATACGCCGGCCATGAAGTACCCACCGTCCTGCGTCTGAATGATCGAGAATGTGACTTCGTTGTTCGATCCTCCATAGCATTTTTGCCACTCGATCGCTCCGCCCGAATTCAGTTTGACAACCCAGATATCGCCATTCCCTTTCGTTGCAGAAGCATCGCCGTCGTTAGAACTTGTGGATCCCGCAAAAACATAGCCGCCATCGGATGTTTGAACGATGGAAAACGCCTGATCACCAATCGAACCTCCGAAGCATCTCTGCCACTCGATCTTACCGTTCGCATCGAGTTTGACTATCCATGCATCCTGATCCAATCCCACAGCTCCGTGAAGGCCTGAAACATCTCCGTCATTCGATTGTGTACTTCCGGCAACAACAAATCCGCCGTCGTTCGATTGAATAATGGAATAAAAGTAATCGGCATTCCCGCCTCCGAGGCATTCTTTCCAAATAGGAGTTCCATCCTTATCGAGCCGTGCGACGAAACCATCGAGAAAGAACTTATTGTGATTACCGGCTGCATCGCCGTCGTTGGATGATGTGTAACCGGCGACGGCATAACCTCCATCGGATGTCTGGACAATAGAATACCCAAGATCGTCACTCGATCCTCCGAGACATCGCTGCCACTGAATCGCAGGCTGTGCCGCGCAGAGAGTGTGGAGAAAAAGAACTGCAATGCCGGTAACAAAGCCGAGCGGCCTGAAGAATTCTTCGATGTGCAATGTGCGGAAGTGCATGCGAAAAGGAGCAGTAATTCTTATCAGTAGTAACTCCTTTCAGGTGTGAAAGTTACACCTGCTGTTCATGGAAATGCATCTTCGAATGTTGGTGATCGAAGGAGGGAGCTACCGGAGGACTATCACTTCTCTATCTACCGATTGGTTTTCGTCACGGAGGCGGATTGTGTAAGCGCCTGCCGATAAGCCACCGAAGTACACTCCCCTGCTATAGCTTCCCGCGCCATATTGTTCAGAGAAGAGGGTTCGCAGGAATTTTCCATCCTCTGAAAAAAGGTCGAGCGATGTTATGCAACTATGGGCAACCGTAAACGAAACCGTGGCAGAGCCGGAAGTCACGGGATTCGGATAGCACTCCGAAAGCCAAAGCCGATCGGAGTTCAGCTTCATAGTGCGGCCTCCGCCCACACTTGAGACAAGTGTATCGGTCGTTCCGACATAAGCGAAGACATCGCCATCGTCATGATTCGGACGGTTCTGCGTCCATGCTGCGGCGAAGCGATTCTTATGCGCATCGCAGCCGATATAATCGCCGATGAATGCAGGATAAGAATGAAACGAAGAGTAGAGAGGATCGAAAAGCGAATCGCCGATCGGAGAAAAGAAGCTGTTCAGCTGATCGGTAATGATGGCACGGTAGGGTTTCGAAAACAGGTTACCCGGATCGGCTTCGGAAGAATAATAAATGAGCGATGTTTCATGAGTAGATTCGTCGTATGCCATCCAGGGGAAAAAGTGATCGCGATGCAGTTGCGGAGTATTCTCTGTTTCTCCAACCGGAACCGGAGGCATCCAGGAAGCCCCGAGATCGTCGGAAAAAGTATAGAGTAATGCTGCCGAACTATCCTTCTCATTCCATGGCATCCACGTTCCGTAGACAACATGGAGCCTGTTGGTTAGAAGATCGATCGCCATCGATGGGCACGGATATGCGCGAAAGCCTTGCGCGCCCTTCAGACTCGGCCTATCGGCATTATTGGATGGATATGGGATGAATGCGGTGATGGAGCGATTCTGAAATGTCTTACCGCCATCGAGCGAAAGCAAAACTTCATGAAGTGAATCATCGAGGCTTCCGTAACTAACCAGAACTTCTCCGTTCCTTCCGGTACATACTTGGGCGAAGAGATTATTGCCTTGATCTGTCAGTACTTTTGTTTTGCTCCAGGTTTTTCCGTGATCATCGGTGTAAGAAAGCCGCAGGCCGTCGTAGGGCTTATCGTCGGAAGTGAGCGTCCATGCAGTGTAAACGCGACCGTAATGCGAACTGAAAGGACTGTTATCAACGGCTATCGCCGGCTTATCCTGGAAACTTCGCTCGGCTGGCTGAACGCCGACAGGCTGCATATCCGTCCAGTTCTCTCCATCGACTGATACGGCAACAACAAGCTGGATCGGAAGCGGAGCATATTTCGGATTGGTCAAAAAGGCATAATAGAATCTGCCATCATCGCTTGCTGCAATCACAGGATCGCCTGCAGCGAGCCGATCTTCGGGAAGCGGAGGCAGGCGGGATGTATGCCAGGAAAGACCTCCGTCCTTAGTGACGTAGACAATCATCCCCTGGTCGCCTTCCGATTGATCGTTGCTTCCGGCAATGATAAGGTTCGGATCGCGGCGGTTGATGGCTATCGTCGTCTCATTCTGATCGGAGGCATCATAAAAAATATCTTTACTGCCGGCATCGGAGAGAATTGCAGGAGAACTCTGGTGGGGCGCTTCGGCGGAGCCAAACTGCAGTCGAATGCGACGCAGAATCCGGTTACGATAGGCATCGGAGTGGTCGAAAAGGAATTTCCCGTTCGGATCGGAGCTGCATTCTTTCTCGATCATCTGTTGAACCGTTTGTGCCCGAAGGCCGGCACTTGCACTCACGAAGAGGAGCACGAAAACGATTCGTCTTTGATGCGGCATCATGATAATGTTAATGCACAAGTTCTATTTTTTTTTCGATCACTCCGCCTTCAGTCTCAAGTCTCAGGAAATATTTTCCCGAACTGTATCCGGAAAGATCGAGAGCTAGCGTATAGCTTCCGGCATCCTTGCTGCAATTAAGATATGTCCGAAGACACCGGCCGCATTCATCAAAGAGACGCAATACCACCGAAGTAGCATTCGGAATGGTATAATTGATCAGTGTGCTATTGCCCGGCGATGGATTTGGAAACAATTCGGAAAGCCAGAGCCTATCGGCATTGATTTTCACCGGCATGCCAACCGATGATTGCGGAGATCTGACATAGATAAGTACATCGCTCATTCCCTCCATTCCAGGATAGATCACGATCACCCCTCCATGCAGCATCGTCCATGCTGCTGCAAATATACCGTTGTATGCGTCTGAGCCGATGTAATCTCCGATGGAAGTTTGGAGATTTGCTGAGCACTGAAGAGGATCGAATAGCACATCATTCGTAACGGGAGCGGGAAGTCCCGGTCTATTTTCAGTAGCGACACTTCGGAAAACCGTGGTTTCGCGATTTGCCGTATCGAGCTCCGATGAGTAATAGATGATCGAAGTTTCATGCTTCGATTCATCTGTGGAGAGATACGGGTAGAAGCGGTCCGAGGAAAACGATGTTGGAGTACCGACCGGAATACTATCGCTCCAGTGTGCGCCAAGATCGTTCGAACTCCGGTAAAAAAGCGCAGCCGAGGAATCCATCCAAGTGCCATAAACTGCGTGGATCACCTGGCCCTCTATTGAAAGCGCAACACTCGGAACGGCAGGAAATCCGTTATCCCCTTTCAGGACTTCTTCTTGATCCTTGTTACGCGGATAATGGAAGTAACTTCCGATCGAATGCTTTTCGAACGTTGCGCAGCCATCCTTCGATACGAGAAGGTAGTGAGTGCCGGCCGAAATTCCGAAGGTTGAATAACTGATGCAGACTTCGCCGTGATTGGCAGTATGAATCTGCAGTGCAACACAGCCCTGATCGCGGGGAAGCGCGATAGGAGTGCTCCAGGATTTTGCCTGGTCGTCACTCCAGGATAGGCGGGCCTCCGTATGCTCGGCCGTCGTATCGAGATGCATCCATACAACATAGATTCGCCCATAGTATGGGCTGGCAGAATTATTATCTACTGTCATCGCACCCCGATATTCATATCCGCCCGGGACAGCAGTCGCAGTATCGGTGATCGGCTTGCGGTACGCCCAGTGGATGCCATCGAGCGACGATGCAGCAAAGAGGGCCATCTGCGAAGTTGAGAAATTATATGCAGAATACATATAATAGAATTTTCCCGCATTGTCGGATACTATCGTCGGATTTTCAATGGGATCCCAGTGAAAGATTCGAGGCACACGAAACGTCGTCCACGATCTTCCGCCATCATCGCTTCGGTAGATGGGAATACCAATCTGGTCTTGGAGATCGTCGTTGGCACCGACGGCGATGAGTGCCGGATTCTTTCTATTGATGGAAACGGAAGGATTATTCTGCCACTGACCGTCCTGCATGATGGTTGAGCCTTCAAAATCCAGGATATGGTTCACCGAAGGCTTCCGGTGATCCGAAGAGGTTCTGGTGCGAAGGAGTTGTATCCTTCGCTCGAGTTGATCGCGAATGCTCTGCTCAGACTGAGCGAAGAGAGAGCCGATCAGAACGAATGAAAAAATAATGCATAGAGCCGTAAGGATGATCTTCTTCACGATCGTACTACTGGTAGTGAATAAATGGGATGACGACATTCTCATTGCCGCCTGAGATGCGGACGAAGTACGAACCGGCAGATAATTTCCTGAGATCGAGTGCAAGCGGATGTTTAGGATCGATTGCTCCGGACGTCCTGCTTACCGTCGTGCCGGAAGCCGTAACGATCTCGATCACTGGTTCAGAGATCGCCTTTGTGCTTTTGAGCGTGATCACTGAACCTGCAGGATTCGGTGCGAAAAAAATCTCCGGCGGTAATCCGTAGCGCAAATACTCACTGAGCGATTGTGTACCGCAGCCGATCGAAGAGCACACATGAACAACCGTTGAAGTATTTGCCAGCACGGCGCAATTCTTCACACTACCGCTAGTTTGTAGTGAGTCGAACGTCACATCAGAACATGGATCAGCCTTCGGAAAAATGAGGAAATGCGTATAGGCAATTGTATCACCTGCAGCAAGATCGCCTAAAGCAAAACCAAGCTTCGACCTGCCCAGCCATTTTTCACCATTCATATCTGCACGTAATCCGGAGCGAAGCGTAGAGCCTTGATAGATCAGCATTGTCGTATCGTAATGCAGGACGATCTCTGCTGAGGATAGGAGTGCGCTATGACTGATGACGATCGGCAGATCGACTCCTCCACCGATGGTATCGTTGAACTGCCCAATGGAAGAGAGTACAAGAGGAGCATTTCCTTCGCCAAACCCTGAGAGCGGAATGTCATACCTCGCACCATCTTCGAGTTCGATTTCAAGCATTGCATGATAACTCCTTTCTGTATCCGGAAAAAATTGCACTTCTACCGAATCCTGGGTAACGGGATTGATGGCCCGATGGATGATGCGATAATATGCAGAGTCATCGCCCGTGATATGCTGGGCAACAATCTTTCTGCCCTGGCAGCCATCTCCTGTCAGTTCAATAGAATTCACACCCGGCATATCACAATTTGATACTGTATCGAATGCGAAAAGCTTAGGAATGTCATCGAATCCCGTCGGAGAGTATTCGGCAAGTCCGGCATATTCCATTGCGAACCAGGTATGGTCGTGGGAGTCGGTTACGATGGCCTTAATATTGTAGTTGCTCAGCCCGGAATTCCATTGATCGTAGATCGTCCATTTGCCGTGATCGAAAAGTGCTGCGCCATGGCCGAAAGTACCGATCCAGATGCGATCCCGCGAATCGATCGATAGCGCCGTCACGTCATCCCACTGCAGTAGAGAGTTTGATGTGTTGAAGACCGTCCACGAGCCATTCGAATAATGGGCAACTCCACCGGTCGTCCCGATCCAAACGGAGCCATCGGTATCAGCAGCTACGCTTGTCACAAAGTCATCGGGCATTCCTGAATTCTTTGTCGTAAATAACTGCCAGGCATTTCCGTCAAAACGCGATACGCCTTGATATGCAGCACCCACCCAGACATTTCCGGCAGTATCGATTGCGATCTGATTTATTTCGGCATATCCGGGAAAGCCCATATCCGGACCGCTGTATCCTTTCCACGCCTTCCCGTCAAAAGCAGCGCAGCCGCTGCCCTTACCATTCTGTGATAGGTATGTGCCCGCCCAGATCTTCTTGCTCCTCTTATCGTAGGTAATGCACTTAACTCGATTGGTGATGAGAGCGGAGTTCGTGTCGTCGAAGACATCCCAATTCGCACCATCGAAACGGACGAGTCCGATATCCATCATTCCGATCCAGAGATTCCCGAGGCTATCGGCAGC
>JAUZOQ010000093.1 GCA_030706385.1 Bacteroidota bacterium
TAAATGGTTTTAGAAACCTTAGAAAAGAAATGTCGTATATTTGCAGTACAAAGTTACGAAAGTCTCTAACGACACCTATTCTTTATGGCTTTGCCAAAGAAAAACCATCGAAATACGCCTTCATTAGCTCACCTCGGGCTTGACGAGATCGATCTCGCAATTCTATTACAGCTTCAATCGCAGGGTCGGACAAAGCGCAATGCGCTTGCCGAAGCTATCGGCCTCTCCATACCCGCGATCAGTGAACGCCTGCGAAAGCTCGAAGAAGAGCGTGGCATTATTGAAGGATACCATGCAAAGCTCGACCCGAAGCTTACCGGGCTCGATGTGGCAGCGTTCATTTTCGTAACGGTAGAGTCAAGCACCCTCTATCCGGCCTTCCTTGAATCGGCGAAAAAACATCCTGAGATCATGGAAGTCCATGCCGTTACCGGCGATGGATCGCATCTCTTAAAGGTGCGAACGTGGAATACGTCGACCTTAGAACAACTCCTTTCTGTAATTCAATCATGGAAAGGTGTGAAGCAAACACGGACGAACGTCGTCCTTTCTTCGCCGAAGGAGACTTCTTCCCTTCCGATCGAAGAGCTAAAACAATGAATTTCGTTTTTTACTTTTTCAATAATCATACTACCATTCAACTATGACCAAACAACAAGTGCTTGCTCTGGCAAAGGAGCAGAAAGTAGAATTCATTAACGTGCTGTTCACCGATATACTCGGAGTAATGAAGGGAATCACGATTCCTATCTCGAAGCTCGGAGATGCGATCGATTCAAACGTCTGGTTCGACGGCTCTTCCGTAGAAGGCTTCGCAAGAATTTCGGAATCGGATATGTATCTCAAACTTGATCTCGATACATTCAAGGTGATACCTTGGTCCAAGAGTACCCGTGCCGTTACGGCTTTGATCATTGCTGATGTGTTCATGCCCGACGGGACTCCGTTCGTTGGTGATCCTCGTGGGATTCTGAAACGTCAGATTGCCCGAGCTGAAAAAGCTGGGTATCAGTTCAATACAGGCCCGGAACTTGAATTCTTCCTCTTCAAGAAGGCAGAAGATGGAACTTTGACTCCGCTTCCTCATGATTCTGCAGGTTACTTCGATCAAGCTACGGATCTGGGCACGGAAATTCGTAAAGAAATGACATTTGCGTTACATGAGCTCGGTATTGATGTTGAAGCCCTCCATCATGAAGTTGCCATCGGACAGCATGAAATTGACTTCAAGTATGACGGCGCTTTGCGCTGCGCTGATATCGTTATGATGATGAAGTACACTCTTAAGTCGATCGCTATGCAATACGATTTACATTGTACGTTCATGCCGAAACCTATCGCAGGAATTAACGGATCGGGAATGCACGTGCATCAATCCCTTTTCTCGAAAGATGGGAAGAAGAACCTCATGCATGACGCAAAAGGTGAATACCAGCTCTCCGACCTTGCCAAGTACTATATCGCAGGGCAATTGAAGCACATCAAGGCAATGAACGCTATTCTCAACCCGACGATTAATTCCTACAAACGTCTGGTAGTAGGATATGAAGCTCCGGTATATGTTGCATGGGGACAACGTAACCGATCTGCCTTGATCCGCATTCCGCGCATTACTGCGGGTCGAGAGAAAGCTGTTCGTGTAGAGCTTCGCTGCCCGGATCCGACGGCAAATCCGTATTTGGCATTTGCAGTCATGCTCGCAGCAGGACTTGACGGGATCGATAAGAAAATGAAGGCTCCGGCGCCTGTCGAAGAAAATATCTTTGAATTTACGGACGAGACTGCAGCGGCACGCGGCATCACAACTGTGGCAAAGAGCCTTATGGATGCACTCGATGAACTCAAGAAAGACACTGTGATCAAGGAAGCTCTCGGTGATTTCTGCGTTGAGAAATTCGTTGAGGCCAAAACGGCTGAGTGGGATTCCTACCGGATGGCTGTGAGCCAGTGGGAGCTTGACCGTTACCTAGAAGTATACTAAGACGTTAATGGTTTGACGGGCAAACTCAACGAAGAAATGAAGGGCAGGAAATAAAACCTGCCCTTCTTCTATTTAAGTTTTCATGGTAAGGTAAAATCCACAACGACATCTTTTCCGGCTTCAACAGTTATTTCCTGCTCCTTTACGATGTCTTTTCCCCATTTGTAGGAATCTATCACCCCTTTGGCATTCTTTACTTCTTCAGCGCTCCAACTGTCCCGCCATAGAGTCAGCTTATATTTTCCCGGTGGCACATCGGATAATGCGAATGCTCCGCTCGCGTCAGTCAATGTATAATAGGGATGATCGGCCATCCAGATATATCCCCTCATCCAAGGATGAACATCACAGGTAACAACATGCAATCCCTTTTGCTTAAGTTCGACCTCTCTTGCTGGCGCTCCCTCAGGCTGGGCCTCATTTATCAACGTCTCACCATTTCGGGTGATATGGTAATTATGAAGTGCCTTATCCGAGTTGCTCACAACTATCGGTGAGCCAATTCTTGCTATCTGGACATGCGGCTGAAAATCGCATCCACGCTGATCAAGAGCATATTCGTGTTTGGCAAAATCTTTTCCTTCAGTGATATGCTCGATTCCCACGATGCAATTCGGCAGTGCCCCATCTGAATTTGGTTTTCCCGGATTAGGGTGTGATTTGCCGCAAACGTCCTGATCCTTCTGAGTCTCGATCACTGATAGGAAATTCCCGGATGGATCAGTCTTAACCTTTCCTCGGATCGTGGCCCCGTCTTTCACCGGAATCACTTTATACGATGAAGAATAGACCGCTTCCTCTTCTTGTTGCTTCTTCCCGCAGGCTGAAGTCAGAAAGCAAAGAAAAATGATACCAAATATTGAGAGTGTCTTCATGATTTGCTACAAAGGAGATGAAAAAAAAAGCCTCGCATTGCGAGGCTTTCTCACAATATTGCCGAAGAGTTACCGCATCGAAATGCCTTTCGACTTCTTTGTTGTCAGGAGCTCGCTTTGCTTCTTCAAAGGAGCAGGTTTTGGCAGAAGCATTGAGGCATTGGGCATCTCAGCTCTTGCCAGAGCAGCTTCATAGTCGCCATTTGGAAGAATATATTTATCCGAACCGTTAATAATGGCATACGGTGTTGGCGATGGAATCACATCCTTACCGATAGAATGAACATATTCAGCAACTGCCTTGATTTGCATCATCGGATCACCTCCAAGGATCTCCGGATCGGCGGGAGCAAGATGTCCGCTGCTCCACCAGAATCCTGTCATAGGTGTCCCCGGCATCATAGCGTCGGGATGTGCAAGCCATTGCGTTATCCATTCCGGACGCAATCGCTTCTTTGTATTCTCCAGATCAGGCGACTTTGCCGGATTTGCACCTGCTCCGCCCATTGTATGACACGATAAACACTTCAATTTGTCAAACAGCAGCTTGCCGTTAGAAGCAAGAGTCTGATTCACCGGGTAATCATAACTTGTCATCACAAACGGTCGCCTATGCATACCGAGGAAGTAATTAGTGGCAGTTCCTATCTCGGCATCGCTGAAGCCGTAGGTAGGCATGCGAAGCTTCACGAGCGGGCGAATCTTGAACGGTCCAGATAAGAACTGATGGAGCCACTGTTCCTGGACGCGGTCGCCTTCCGGTCCTAAGAATGGCGGTGCAAAATAGGCCAGATTTTCATTTCCGGCAAACTTCTCATTGATATATTTTGCAACATAACCTCCGGCCGACTCAATCTTGTGACAGCCGACGCAATTATTCCAGTGCACGAACATTCGTCCTCTATCCAGAGCCTGTTGGACAGGTTCTTTTGCCGGATCGCCATAACCAGCCGGTACGAATGCACCAGTCTGGCTACGCAAGAATACCGTGAGTGCGAAGGTCTCCTGATCGGACATTTGGAAGTTCGGCATTTTCTGAGGAATACGCTCCGTTGCATAAATACGCGAGTTCCTCATTTTGCCTACTGTCCAGGTGTACCAATCCTCATTTTCGTGAATAGCACTTTCCTCAATTTCTCCGAGCGGCAATCCAATCTTTTTGAAATGATCACGGAATCCTTCAAGGGTCTTACCATCTACGTTACCGAAGAACAGTTCACCTGGCGTTTTCTTGCCGAAGGTATTTAGAGCAACAGAAACCTTCGCCTCCTTCTCCATTCCATTGATCTCGTGGCATCCGAAGCAGCCATAAGAGCGAACAAGTGACTCGCCCTGCTTGATCAGCTTCGTGTCTGTAATATCGCCGGTAAGTGAGGATTTCGCATCATCATTCACTCCTGTATGCCCCATAATATAGGCAGTCAAATCTGCAGCCTCTTCATCGGTGAGTCTCAGGCTCGGCATTCTGGAATGTTTGAGATAATTCTTCGGGTTCTTCAGCCAATCAAAGAGCCATTCCTTAGTTACCTTCGAGCCCTCTTTGTTAAGATTCGATCCAAAAAGATTTCCTTCTTTGACCCGAACATTCGGATCACCTTTGTAATCGTCAATTGCATGGCATGCCACGCATCCAGCATCGAAGAATGTTTCTTTGCCTCGTGCAGCATCGCCGCCACCGCCATAATGTGCCAAAGCCGTGTAGCCGGAATTCTTCGACTGGTCAACAATAAAGGCCGTAACTGCTTTTGCTTCATCATCAGAGAGCATGAAGTTCGGCATACGGGATGTTTTCCCCCAACCGCGTGGATTCTTGATCCACTGATATATCCATTCGGGAGTAACTTTCTTTGTTACGCTCACAAGTGAAGGTGCTTGGCCAGGAACATCTTCATATCCAGGCATGCTATGGCAGCCGTAGCAGCCAAAATCCGTAAAGAGCTTCTTGCCCATCGTGATCCATTTTGCTCCTTCAAAATCCATTTTGCCGGAGTGGCAATTCTGGCATGAGGCCTCGACATAATGCCCAGTCAAGAGCGGTTCAGCCCAGTGCTCTTGAAACCCGTGTGCGAACTCCGAAGAGACAATCGATGGACCTTGCCCACCATGACAAGACGTGCAACCGAGAACACCGGCTCCCGGCGGTTCACCGATCTTATGCCCTTTGATGAACAGATCGACATTCGGATGCAAGCGAAACAGAGCAGACACCACTGCGACCGTTGTATCCTTATTGGCGCCTAATTTCTTTATGGTATAGTGCTCTTCGTCATTATACTTATTTGCCTTTAGCCAGGCCTTGATCTCCCCCTTATCCGTGGAGACGAGTGTATCATTCTTGAATAGAGGGTCGGCGTAGCTGAGATGGCATGTCTCACAGCGATCGATGCGCATCTTAAGATTGTTAAAATTTGTCTTTTCGTAGTTGACAAGCATCGTCTGCTTGACGGCAATCGGCATCTTATCGACAGCTTCAAGTTTGCGTTGGAGTGCGATTACATTCGCATAGACCGAATCGTTAACCCTTTGCGCTTCTTTATACGCCTTCTGAATTGGAAGAATCCGTGACTTGAGGACAGTATCTTGATGGAGCAGATTATCTACTATCGCCTTCTCCTGCGCCATCTCCGCATCGAGTTTCCGAAGTTCATGGCCTGTTGAAGTAGTATCAGCATGTTCGGTTTTCTTTTTGTCAAGAATCGAATAGGTCTCATCATCCGTACTCTTGGTAAAAGTATAATCCCGTTTTGCGACGTAAAGCTTTTTCTCAAGATCATCGATATCATCTAAAGTCTTCTTGTACGATTCCGACTGCATCTGTTTTTCGAGATCGGACAGTCTCTTCTTGAGTTCTTTTCGGACAGTCGGGTCGATCTTTGCCTTTTCCTTTTTGATCTCAAGATTCAACCGAGTTGACTTGAATTCCTTGAAATCGGCTTGGATATCTTTCCATGGGCGTCGTGTCATTACTTCATCAAGCACTGCCCAAACAGTGAACGAAAAAAGCAGTATGGCAAGAATGCCATAGATCTTCGTATACGAACGCTGTTCAATCGGAATGTTTTTGCGTACGGCGAAGTACTTAGCGGGGTTCCACCAGGGCGCCTTTTTCGGCATGTTTGGATTCGTATTTGCCATAGAAGCGAAAGTCTCTAATAAATTATTTTGTCAATCCACGCAGACACAGTATCCAGGCAAAGCCAGGGGTTTTCGAGAAAGCACGCTTATCGTATCGCGATCACCCAATGCCTGCAACTAATCAAAGTAAGATCAGATATTAAAAAACAAGTCATGGCCAACACCGAACACCCAAATATATTTGATGTTAAATGCCAACCGTAAAAACATTTTAATTGGAAGTCCGGCCATCATAAGAAAAAGAACAGCCGTCATACCGAATTTCAATGCTCCCATTTGCTTAAGCACTGATGATTTTTCCTTGTATTTCTTCCAGATCCACATTGGCAGCAACGCCAGCCAACCGATAATAAGCGCACCACCTAGTGCAACCTGAATGAGGTTGAAAGAGCCATCAACATTCTTAGAGGGAATACCAAATATTTTTTCCCAGAGATCGATATTCGTCAGGGCAACGACTCGATGCGTATCCCAATATTCCCATGGCCAGAAATAATACCAGCCCGGGCCACGCATGAACGTGCCTAGGATGATCAATAATACCCATAGTATCAGGAAGCCGATCGCAAAAGTCGAGATCGCGAACGGACGTTCTTTGAAAGTGTAATATCCATTTCCTTTCGGGTTCGGGTCAATGTAGGGCACGAGAATGAGACCAACGATGATAAACGTCGGCAGCATAACGCCGGCGATCCAGGGATCAAAATACACAAGCATCTCCTGCAATCCTAAGAAGTACCAAGGTGCCTTTGAGGGATTCGGAGTCAGCGTTGGATTTGCAGCTTCTTCCAACGGTGCGTTAATTGTTATAGCCCAAACGGTGAGAACGATCAGAACTATGATCGTTACCAGAAATTCGATTTTCACCAAATATGGCCATACCTGAACCTTGTCAGCCTGTGTGGCTTCGAAGACTCCAAGTCTGTCGTTTCGTCGCGCCTGTTTAAAGGCCAACCAGCAGTAAAAAATGACAAGTATCATCATCAGCACGATAGGAACATTATCGGGCTTGCTGAGAATCAACCAAAAATTATGTAGAGCATCTGACATAGCAGTCGATTGTCTTTAGTTGTTAGTCGTTCGCATTAGTAGAATACTATTCATTTTGCAATCTCCCCCTCTTTTCGTTTATATACTAAACTACTTGAAAGGGATGCTTGCGTTAAATGACATATAAGAATTATTTTTTGAGCCAGGGTGGCGGTGCTTTTGCCCCACCCGGAGCTGCTGCCGGCGGTGTTCCCGCACTTGCGGCAGTTGGCGCCGCAGCGGGCTTCGGCGGTGCCGGTGCCTTAGCGGGAGCCGCCGGTTTCGGTGCTCCATTCGTTGTCGCGGGCACGCCTTTTATCTGACCCAAGCGTTTTTGGGCCATCTTCTCTGCAATGTATTTTGCGCCCTCGCTCGCCTTTGTACTGACAACAGGCCCGGAAATTCCACCATCTTTTCGGACTCGCCAGAAGTGCACGGCCATCAGCGTGGCTGCAATGAATGGCAAGAAAATGCAATGGCCGACATAGAATCTAAGGAGTGTGGGCTCGCCCACTTGCGTACCTCCCAGAAGAATAAATCGTATATCATTGTCGGGACGTAATCCAAGGTAGTTCGAAAAGGGGCCCTCCGAACCTTGCAGTGGCACTGAGCGAGCCATGTTCGTACCAACAGTTACTGCCCAAATGGAAAGCTGATCCCAAGGTAATAAATAGCCGGTGAACGAGAGAAGAAAGGTAAGCAGAAGCAATATAACGCCGACTCCCCAGTTGAATTGGCGAGGCGGTTTATACGATCCCGTTAGGAATACACGGAACATATGCAACATGACGGTGATAACCATCGAGTGCGCAGCCCAGCGATGAAGATTTCGAAGCAATGGGCCAAAGGCAACGTCATTCATCAGCGCCTTCATGTCTTGGAAAGCGAATGCCTCAGTTGGTCGATACCAGAACATCAGAATTATTCCGGTCACGGTCAAATGAATGAAAAGGAGAAACGTGATTCCCCCCATTCCCCAAGTGAATGAGTAATTCGTGGCATGTCGCGGCACACGAACCGGATGCAAATGCAAAAAGACGTTATCAACGATCTGTAGTGCACGATTCCGTTGATTATCCTGATATGAATGACGAAAAATAGATTTCCACGCCTCCGATTGCGTGATACTTTTCTTCATCTTCTCAACCGGCGGCGGCTTCGGTGGAACGAATGGTAGTTTAAGTGCCATAAAATCTCTTTAATCCTCAGTCAGTTGCGTATTAAACTCAGTGTGCTTTTCTTTAAAGGATCTGCTTTTCGTCAAATCTTCACGAATGATTCAGGCTTAACCCAATCGCCATTCTCATAACGGAATGTCTGCGCCTTATCAACGAGCAGTTCACCAGATTCCGTAAGCACGATCTTTGCACGCTCCAACGGGCGCGGAGCGGGGCCTTCAAAATTGATTCCTTCAAAAGTGAATCCGGATCCATGACACGGGCATTTGAATTTTGCTTCGGCGGCAAGCCAACGCGGCGTGCATCCTAAATGAGTGCAAATGGCGACAAGGGCAAAGATGTTTTCCTCGTCACGGCAAATCCATACGCGCTCGGTATCCTTATACTTTTCCGAAACGGTCATCGGAAGATACTCATTAGGCTTTCCAGCTTTAAAGGATTTCGGTGGCTCATATAATGTGCGAGGAAACATCATGCGCAAAGCTCCGACAGTTGCAATCGTGAGAAATCCGAAGAATGACATCCAACCTGCTGCGCGCAAGAAGCTACGACGTCCGAATTCCCACGTACCGGGATCGTCTTCGGCTTTCGGCAGTGGCTTCGCCATGCGTACCTTCTCGGGCGGATCCGCTTTTCGCGCCTGGGCTGAGCCAGGCGCTGCTGTCTTGGCAGCGATATCCTTTAGTTCCTCCGGCGGATTCTTCATCGGCGGCATATTCGGCGTGCTCGTAGGGTGTGTTCCCGCCTCTTCAGGACGTGGCACCTCCAAATAAGGAAGATCCGTTAATTGTTCTTTCTCTTCAGGCATAGATGCTTCGTTAACTTAAACTCGTCGAGGTCAGGCACGATGCCTCCCCTCATTGATCCTACAATTAATATGTTAATCCTAATGCCCTTGCTTCTTCGAGTGCATCGGAATCGATCATCTCGATAGTTTCCCAGGGGCAATATTTTGCGCACAACTTACAGCCAATGCACACGTCCTCATCGATCATGACAACACCGTTCATGGATGCATGCGGATTCTCAGCGAGAATATGTTCGGGGCCGGGAATGTGATAAATGCAATCGACAGGACAAAACTCAACACAAACATCGCAGCCGGTACAACCTTCCATGTGTACCACTGCCAGCAGCTTTGCTTTTTTCTTTTTGGCCGGAGCGGCTGCCGATGCTTCCGCCACTTGGGATCCTTCCGGAGTCGGTGCAGTAGGCGCTTTCTGCGTCGCGACACTCGGAGTCGCCCCCGGTGAAGCACTCACATTTCGATCGGCTCCTTGTCGAAGCCAAGGCGGCACTGCGCCTGGTGGTGGTTGAGACATTTAATAAACTTTTAATGCAGATACATCACTCAGCAAAATGATAACACAAAAAATGTTCTGCTTGTTCTGAGTAGGTTCTCTGATCCGAATCGTGAGAGGACGTGAACAATCTCCTCCCAACTCTAACCCGAATCAATCCTAAATTTATCGTGGGCGCTGAGGGATTCGAACCCCCGACCTACTCGGTGTAAACGAGTCGCTCTAAACCAGCTGAGACTAAGCGCCCAAAAATCAAAGCTCTAAGCTTTAACGTAAAGCTTAGAGTATTTCGTACAAAAATACGAAAGGAATGAGGTTTCCGCCTGAAATAAAGGAATTTGTGGAAAACGGTCGTGTGACAATTGCGCCAAGTCTCTCACCATTCCTGACCGGATTCGTCAGAAATTCCATTCTTCACGATGCAGTTCGAATAGGCGCTTTAACACTTTTGGGTTTTGTAAATGCTTCAAGAAGAACCGGTCTGTTGATGGCATCCCCAATCCTAACCAACTCAGACATCATCTCTTCAAACATCTCGAATGTAAGCGCTTGAACGCCGTCGCTGAGAGCCCGAAGCGGGTCCGGATGAACTTCGACGATAACACCATCTGCGCCGGCAGCAAGAGCTGCCCGGCTCATCGGTGCAACGATTTCACGTCGGCCGGTACCGTGGGACGGGTCCACGATGATGGGAAGATGAGAGAGTTCTTTAATTAGCGGCACAGCGCTTAGATCGAGAGTATAACGGAGAGTCGTTTCATACGTTCTGATTCCGCGCTCGCAGAGAATGACCTGATCGTTACCACCCGAAAGGATATACTCGGCCGCCAGCAGCCATTCCTCAATAGTTGATGCTGGTCCACGCTTCAGGAGAACCGGTTTGTTAATGCTCCCAAGCTGCCGAAGCAAAGGAAAATTTTGCATGTTCCGCGCGCCGACCTGGACTATATCGGCAAACTCTGCTATACGAGGAGCATGCGCAGGCTCCATTACTTCAGTGACAATGAAGAGACCGAATTCTTCGCTTACCTTCTTGAGGAGTTCGAGCCCATCGAAACCAAGACCTTGGAATGAATACGGAGAAGTGCGTGGTTTGAATGCCCCACCTCTCAAGAAGCGTACTCCATTTTTCCTAACCAACTCCGCAGTGCGACGAAGCTGATCCTCACTCTCTACTGCACATGGGCCGGCGATGACTACTGATGGAGAGCTTCCGCCTATCGATGTGCCATCACTAAACGTGATTACCGTATCCTCCGGATGTGTAAGACGTGAAGCCAGCCTGACGGGTGAGGTTACCCGAATTACTTCCTGAACTCCGGCCATCGAAGAAAACGTAGAAATATCCAGACCATGACTCGCACCAATTATACCGACGACCGTCTGCTTCTCGCCGATAAGCCGCTCCGAATGTATTCCCTGGTTCGATAGGATCTTCTCTACATGTGCGATCTCAGCATCCTTCGCATTCTTCTGCATTATTATGATCATACGGTCACGGTTGGTGCTTCTAAATAAATAGCGAGGTTACAAACGTTTTCGGCATTTAGAGCGTGCCGGAAAACTTGGATTCCTCTCTGAATTAGCCATAAAACAAAAGCGCAGTTCTCAAAAGAGAACTGCGCTTTATCTAATCTATTAGATCGCTTACTTCTTCGCGACAAGATCAAGAGCTAACCTGCGTACAGCATCTTCATCTTTTTCGTTGAGAATTTCGAGCATCTTCTGATCCATTTGATCGCGAATGATGCGCTCATAATCACCACGCGAAAGCATAGCAGCTTCCTGCTCCATCGCAGCAACAGCAGCTTTACCCTTGCCGCCTTTAACAGCATCCACCATTTGCTTAAGGATCCTATCCGTACGCTCTTCTTCTTCTGTGAACATGAGCGTTAGAGCAAGTAAACAAAGCATCGAAAATTCTACGCCAAGTGCAAATAGAATCGGAGATGGTTTGATAGCAGGAATAAACTTCAGACCGCGAACACCGACGACGATAATAAGGAATGCAGCACCCGCGTACGCAAGGCCTGTTACGGTATTCGAATAGAGTTCGACAAAGTGGAATTTCATATAGAGCGAAATACCCTTCATAAATCCGGCCTTACCGTCAAGATAACGCTGGCCGTTATTGATGCTTTCAATTTCCGATTCAACACTTTCAAGATTGATATCTTCACGGCGAGAAAGCAAGCGCTGATTATTATCCGGATCGTTGCGAAGGATCGATTCAACTTCTTCCTGCGTGGCAGAGAGCTGAACCATAAGACGCTTCTTCACTTCAACGATCGTATGATAGACTCGGTCACGGAAGAACGGTACTCGCAACGCGAAGCCCAACAATACGGAAAAGCAGAATCCGAAGAAGAAATCGAAAGGCAGAAAGCTCACGATTGCATTCAATTGGAACTGAGCTTCGCCGAATTTGACATCGCAGTCAATTCCGAACGTGTGCCATTTTACATCGTCAGCAGCCATTCCTACAACCCAGCATAGGAAAAAATGGACAACTAATGCCATGAGAATTGTCAGGAAAATGACGGGAACACCTGAAGGTTTTGCCGAACGCCTTGCTGCCGGTTTCGGAGCCGAGCGCATCGGACGGGTGACTACTGCTTCTGCCATAGAGAATTATCTATAAATGTGTAACAACAATGGTGAATACAACTCTGAAGTATTGAAGTTCGACTGACTCAAATACAATACCTTGGCTCATGCCGATGCAAGAAACGCGCCAAGTTATCGATTTTACTTGAGATCGGTTCTGCAAATATATGTATTTTTTGAGAATTCTGGTGAAAAAAGGCAATTTCTCTATCCCAAGGATCTCATTCCATCGAACCGCCAAGCTCTGCGAGACGTTGATAAACACTAATATTTCCATAAAATGAACAACACCGATTCCCTTTCAGCATCCTTCCTTCAATTTGTCTCTATTGTCAAAAGGCTTCGGCAAGAATGCCCCTGGGACCGGGAACAAACCCACGAATCCCTTCGGGCGCCACTCCTGGAAGAGACTCACGAGGCAATTGAATCTATAGATAATGGTGACTTCCCTGAGTTGAAAAAGGAACTCGGTGATATCCTTCTCCACATTCTCTTTCATGCAGATCTTGCCGCCGAGGAAGGTCATTTTACTTTGCAGGAAGTAATCGAAGCCGAATGCGCAAAGCTCATCTATCGACATCCTCATGTCTTTGGCGATACAGAAGTGCGAAACTCTGATGATGTCTCGCGAAACTGGGAGCAACTCAAACGACAAGAAGCCGGCAGAACGAGTGTGCTTGATGGAGTGCCGGTCGCCCTGCCTGCATTACAACGAGCCGGCCGTATACAAGAAAAGGCATCAAAGGTTGGCTTCGATTGGAATGAATCCGAAAGTGTGCTGAAAAAAGTACGCGAAGAACTGGATGAATTCCTCGCTGAA
>JAUZOQ010000094.1 GCA_030706385.1 Bacteroidota bacterium
ACTTGGCGGAGGAATATTTACGAAGGCTGCCGATGTCGGAGCCGATCTTGTCGGAAAAGTCGAAGCGGGAATTCCTGAAGATGATCCTCGCAATCCTGCAGTTATTGCCGATCTTGTCGGCGATAACGTCGGCGATTGTGCGGGCAGAGGAGCTGATCTTTTCGAATCTACGGCTGCAGAGAATATCGGAGCAATGATCCTTGCTGCCGGACTCTATAAGTCGAATGTTGCATACTTCCAATCGCACAACCTTGCTCTTATCGGCGTGATCCTTTTCCCGCTTGTAGCACGAGCATTCGGAATTATCGCTTCGATCATCGGAATCATGTCGGTGAAGACGAATGAAACAGAGGATCCGATGAAGGCACTTAATCGCGGATACTTTGTAACGTCCATTCTTGCGATGATCGGATTCTTTATTGCATCACGCTGGCTCTTGGGTGAGGAATACTATCTCAACTTCTTCCTCTGCGGAGTCATCGGCGTTCTGGCGTCCATTGCCTTCGTGTACATTACACAGTACTATACAGAATACCGCTATCGACCCGTACAATCGATCGCAGAGTCTTCACAAACCGGACCTGCAACAAATATCATTGCCGGTATTGCTGTAGGAATGGAATCGACGGGCTATCCGATCCTCGTCATCGGAATTGCTATCGTCAGCGCTTACTTCCTCGGACTTCATTCCGGTTTGGCCGATGCAGGCCTCTTCGGAACAGCTGTTGCGACAATGGGTATGCTCGGAACAGCAGCCTACATTCTTGCAATGGATACGTTCGGCCCGATCACCGATAATGCCGGCGGCATTGTTGAAATGAGCCATCAGCCTGATTCGGTCAGAGAAAAAACGGATCGTCTCGATTCAGTCGGTAATACGACGAAGGCACTTACCAAAGGTTATGCTGTTGGTTCGGCCGCTCTTGCTGCATTCTTGCTTTTCGGAGCGTATATGGACGAGATCAAGAATTACGTGCCGACCTTCGATAAGGTTGTCAACTTGAACAAGCCCGAAGTATTTGTCGGAGCATTGTTCGGAGCCGTACTCGTGTATCTCTTCAGTTCATTGGCGATCAAAGCAGTCGGTAAAGCCGCCTATGCGATCATCAATAACGTTCGTGAGCAGTTCAAGAATAATCCCGGCATCATGCTCGGAACGTCAAAACCTGATTACGGCCAGTGCGTAGATATCGCTACGAAATCCGCGCTTCAGAAGATGGTGCTTCCGGGACTTCTTGTTGTCGGAATGACGGTCGGAACAGGACTCATCTTCAAGTGGGTCTATTATGCAGGCGGCCAGCTTGCAACCGGCGCTAGTGGCGCAGAGGTAGTGGGTGGCTTCCTCATGAGCGGCACGATCACCGGAATCCTGATGGCTCTTTTCTTGAACAATGGAGGCGGCGCCTGGGATAATGCCAAGAAGTACATTGAAACGGGTGCATATGGAGGAAAGAAATCCGATCCGCATAAGGCAGCTGTCGTCGGTGACACGGTAGGCGATCCATTCAAGGATACGGCCGGCCCCTCGCTTCACGTTCTCATCAAACTTCTGAGCACGCTTACGCTGGTATTAGCTCCGCTCTTTATTTAACTAGAATATCATTGATATCGAAGAAAAGGACTGGTCCAAGACCAGTCCTTTTCTATTGCATTCGACTTTTTTGAGAATTTTGTGTAACAAAATAGCGAGATCAGGTGTCTTTATAATAATCGGAGGAAATCCCATGAAATACTTCTTTATCGGTCTCGTTATGTGGGTTTGTTCAAGTAACCTTGCAGCCCAGACATCGATGCATTCAACTGTCCCGAGCATGTCGTTTTCGCCATTGGGTTTTACAGATTCCTGCGTCACGATAGGGGATACGGTGATCAAGGCTCAAAGGCTTAGTAACCTTGGAAGTATAGCGTTAACGATCACTGGAGTCCAACTTACTGACACCTCTCATTTTCGACTGTTGAATGTTCTGCTTCCGCTTCAGCTCGATCCGGGAAAAGAGGTTAGTCTTGTGCTGGAATATATTCCTACGCATGTAGGGCTCGATACGGCAACGCTATATATTTGGACCGATACTGTTCAGGGGAAAAGTGAATTCTTCGCAGGTCCTTTAGCCGGTTGTGGAATCATCCAAAGTAGTGTCCACCAGGTTACGTACTCATCGGATATTCCAGCCCTCGAAGATGCATTGCAAAACGGCACTTATTTCGTTGCCGCAGTACCCAGCCCTAATCCCTCACCACGGAATGGACAAATCCGTTTTGTTTTTGGGCTCAGGATGGCATCTGAAGTTGAATTCGAGATCTCCGACATTCGCGGAAACCTTCTCCCGAGGTCTGAAATGAAGGATATCCTTGACGCCGGCATCCACTCGTTCGAGTATTCAACGAAGAATTTGGCTCCGGGAACCTACTTTTATCGCTATATCGTGACCGGCCAGAGCTACTGCGGATCATTCATTATACAATAGTAACGCCGGATTATCGCGCTCCGGGCTTCATTTTACCGAAACCTCTTCACCTAATTATTGTTTACATCCGTTCTGAAAATAACCTGCTCCTTTGCCCAAAAATGTGGCTGGAGGGGCTAACCCGTGCAATAATGCATGGAAACCAAAGGAATAAAGACACAAATGGCAGAAAAACGTTACGAATCTACTTTCTTACTCAGTTCTAATCTTCAGGATGAGCCCGTAGCGGCAATCATCAAGAAATTCGAAGATATCATCACCAAGAATGGTGGAAAGCTTATCGATACTGAGCGTTGGGGCGTTAGACGTCTCGCCTACGAGATCAAGAAGCATACAAGCGCTCATTATATTTCCTTGCACTATACGGCTCCGTCGACTACGAATGCGAAGCTTGACCGTGCCTACCAGCTCGATGAAGATATCCTTCGCTGGCTGACGCTGGAAATGCCCGATGAGAACCATCAGGCCAGGATCGCGATGAAGACGCGCGCAGAAACCGTTGAAGCCCGGAAAATATCGATGGCGCAGGCAAAATCCGAGCTCCCTGCATAATTTTCTTAGAGTGTAATTATTTCATTACGGTTTTTATGCAAAGTTAGGCTTTGGGGAGTATCTCTCTGAAGCCTTAATCATCATCCCCATGGCTTGCTTAAAGATGCCTGAGATCAATTGCGTGCAGATTGCAGGCAATTTGACGAAAGATCCGACTCTGCGGAAGACGGCAAACGGTATCCCTGTTGCCAATTTCTGCATTGCTTCGAATCGCAAGTATCGCGATACGAACAATCAGTGGTCGGAAGATGTCTGCTATGTCGGTGTAGTGGCCTGGAGCCGTCTTGCCGAGAGCTGCATGGAGAAGTTGCATAAGGGAAATGCCGTTCTGGTTGAGGGAGAATTGCAGAGCCGGACTCTTCATAATGAAGATGGCTATTCCAGAACGATCGTCGAGATCAAGGCGCACCGGATCCAATTCCTGAACAAGATGGATATCGGATATGAAGCAGAAGGCTTCGATGCCGATCGCTTGAATGCTCCGGATTTCAAAGAGACGACTGTCGTTGTTGAAGTAAAGGAAGAATAGATCTCTACAAACGAAGAGAATTTAATATTAAGTATATTTGAATAAGTAAACGATCATGAAAGTCATTTTACGTGAAGATGTTGAAAAGCTCGGCGGAGCTGGAGAAGCTGTGAATGTACGCGACGGATATGCACGCAACTTCCTCGTTCCCCGCAAATTAGCTTTTGTTGCTACGGCAGGCGCTCTGCGCCGCATCGCTGAAGAAATGAAACAGCGCGGAAGGAACATCGAGAAAGAGAAGATCGAACTTTCTGCAATGGCTTCGAAGATCAGCGAGCTGACGGTAACCATACCGATGCGCGTTGGTGAAGAAGAGAAGCTTTATGGATCTGTTACCGGGCAAATGGTGGCCGATTCTCTTGCCAATCAGGGATATAAGATCGACAAACGTTCGATCGTTATCGATGAGCCGATCCGTACTCTCGGCGCTCATCAAGTCTCGGTTAAGCTCAAACATGGTGTAAGCTCGACGATCAAAGTTAACGTCGTTGCCGAATAATTCTTTGTTCTATAATATGTTTCTCATAGAGACGCGCCCCGGCGCGTCTCTATAGTTTTTGGACTTCTCCGTTGCATGGCCGTTAAATTCATCAAATCCGTTTTTACCCCGGAAGATCTTCCATCCGACGGCTTGCCGGAGATCGCACTCTTCGGCAGATCGAATGTGGGGAAGTCCTCTCTGATCAATACGCTTGCTGACCGGAAGGAGATCGCACGCACAAGTTCTACTCCCGGAAAGACGCAGTGCCTTAATTATTACCTGTTCGATAATTTCTATCTGGTCGATATGCCGGGATATGGTTATGCGCGTGCATCGAAAACATCTCGCTTCCAGTGGATAGGTCTGATCGAGCGATATTTTGAAACCAGGAATGAACTTCGGGCTGTCGGCATTCTCATCGATGCGCGGCATATTGGGCTTGCCAACGATGTCGTCCTGATGCAATGGCTTGCCGAGCAGGAGCATCCATGGTTTATCGTATTGACGAAGATCGACAAGGTAAAACAGCAGGATCTCGCCGCACACGAAAAATATCTCAAACAGGAATTCAGGCAGGCACAAGTAGTGTTTAAGACCAGCTCTAAGGATGGGAAAGGGGTTCGTACCCTTTTGCACTTCATAAAAGAGAGGGTTGCGGATAGGCTTGACGCAACTTCTGGCTGAGTTGTGTGTTTTTAGGAAACCGGAAATTGAGAATCCGGAGTAAAAAATGCCGTATTTTGCAAAGAAATCTTTGCCACACTCGCGCATCTGGATGCATTTGTTGTGTAAACTATCACATTATACCGACTTAAGAAAAATGAAAACTCTGCTTCGATTTACTTTTCTTGCCGCACTGTTAATTTTCGTATCCGATACTTTTGCCCAAAACACTAGTCGCCGACTCACTCATCCTTCCCTCGCGAATGTTCCCGTCAAGGCTCACGCAACGAATGAGCATAGCGATCCCAGCGCAGTGAACTCCAAATCCGGAACGCCGACCGATCCGCTTTCAGCTTTGGTGTCAGTGCCGAGTGCATCGTTTACCGGAATCAGCGGGCTCTTCGATCTTCAAAGCCATGGCCGCGGAGTTCACAACCTTCAGGTTGATCCGAATAACCCGATGAAGATCCATGCATGTGCAATGACGACGACAAGCACTGATCCTACCGATTCAAACGGATCGGCATATCCATCGCGCCGCATCATGTATTCCTATAGCGGTGATGGTGGAGTAACCTGGTCGACTCCGGTAAGCGTTTCAGGTTCTGTCAGAACTGGTTATCCCGATATGATCCTCTATAAGCGCGGAAGTGAGTACGTTCCGATCATCACTGCTCACCGTTACGCTCCGAGCAGTACTTCATTGTTCGAAAGTGCGATCTTTATTGAGACCGGTGCAGAGGGAACAGGGAATTTCAAAGAGTTCGATTGCGATCGTCTTGCCTCCGATGGAAGCAACAAGGATATTCTCTGGCCGACCATTGCATTGTCACAGGATCAGAGCAAAGTCTTTATCATCGGTGATTTCTCCGATCAGGCCAACGGCCAGGCAATGGATTATTTCGAGTTCGGTAGTTTTAATTTGAATGCCGATGCTACGAGCGCAACATGGAATGGTTGGAAGGCCGAGCCGGGCCGCGAAGATGGAAATACGACAAAAGGATATTGCCAGTCGGGTAAGCATGTTATCCGCGTTGCCGAGAATGGAACGATCGGAATTCTCTGGATCAACCCCGATGCAGGGAATGGCGATCACAATATGTATTTCGTCGAATCCAACGATGGCGGTGCCACATGGCCGCAGAACTTCGATCCGCTGATTCCTGCAGTAGTCGATCTTGATAATAACAGAGCGATCGCTCCGAACAACGGTCTTGATTTCTATTATATCAATAATAAGCCGCAGTTCGTATGGGAAACCGATGAGCAAAACTATAACGAAACCGATTCGAATGGTTACTACTTCCCGTATACAGGACAGATATTCTTTTGGAGCCCCAATTCAGGCGGGAATATCAAGTGCCTCTACTATAATGATGCTCGCGGATATATCATCGATTCAATCGTTGTTGCAGGCGGACCGGCACGAGTCAGCGCCGATTATCTCTACCAGAGTACGAACTTCGACGTTGCAAGTATTCCGACGACGCAGACCATCGAACTGCCTCGCTATGGTTGGACAAGTCATACGACGCTGGCTCCGACTTCAAATCCCAATATTTTTGCCGTCTTTTATCAGGCGCTCTCGAATAATGATTTTGCGACGGAGCAAGATCGCGATGGAGCAGATGTGACTGAATGGTTTGGCAACATCTACTACCAGGTCACCACCGATGGCGGATCCACGTGGAGCGAGCCCCGTGCATACAGAGATAATTCCGAGGGGACGAATCAGCTCGATTACCACTATCCTTCGATATCGGCATCCAACGCTGCCTCTGCCAGCGGCGCCCAGATCCAGATCATGTTCCAGGTTGATTCATTGCCCGGCCTGTTCGAAAATGGCAGCGGTGCGGGTTATTCGTTCAACTCATGGTTCTATCAGAATTTCTCTATGAGCTCGGTGCATAACACCGGTACGGTTGCTGGCGTAGCTTCTGTCGATCAGAACTTCCCGAATCCTTTCAACTCATCGACGACGATTCCCGTCCAGATGAAGAATGACGATATCGTGACTCTTAGTCTCACGGATATGCTCGGAAGAGAAGTTGCAACGATCTACCACGGAAGACTCTCGGCGGGATCTCACCGGATCCCGTTCACGGCGGCGAATCTCGGAGCAGGTATCTATACCTACACGCTTTCGACTTCGACGGGGAGCATCTCGCACACAATGTCTCTTGTAAAATAATTTGACTCTGAAAGTGGAGGCGCTTGTTCAGGCGCCTCTGCTTTTTGTTCTGCTACTAAATCGGTTTTGTTGTGTTTACCTTTTGAGGTGGTAAGTTGTGAACGCCTCGAAGTGTGATCTTTCTGAAAACTAATTCGTAATTACATACTGCGATGACCAGGAATAGAACATTTGTATTTTCCATCCTAACATTTTCCTTCTTACTGATCTTGGGTTTCACCGCTCCGGGCCTCTATGCTCAGACGGGAAAGATCAGTGCCAAGATCCTGGATGCCAAGAGCGGCGAGCCGCTGTTCAAAGCCAGCATTCAGATCCTGGAGACGAAGCAAGGGGCCTTGAGCAAGGATAATGGAATTGCAACGATCATCAATGTTGCTCCTTCCGAACATTATACCGTAGTTGCCAAGTACGCCGGCTACGAGCCGTTTACGATTAAAGGTGTGAAGGTACAATCGGATCAAACGACGAAACTTGAGTTTAAGCTTTCTTCTAAAATTCAGGATACGATCGTCGTCGCCGCCGAAAAACTTGTTGATGTTACCAAGGTCGGAATCGGAGATAAGCTTTCGAATTCTGACATTATCGCCATTGCCGGTACCAAGAATATCAGTGAAGTTGTTGCCGTCACTCCCGGAATTGTTAAGGATGCATCGAATGGCGGATTCTCTGTTCACGGAAGCAGAGGCACCGATAACTCCGAACGTATCAATAATATTGAAACAACGAATATCGTCAACGGCGGCGAGAGCATCAGTCAGAAAACTACTTCAAAATTTGCTATCTCCGAGCTCAGCATTGCAACCGGCGGACTCGACGCCTCGAAAGGAAACACGACGGGTGCCGAGATCAACGCAACAACTCGTGCAGGCGGTTCGCGCTTCGAGTTCCAGTTACGGTATCGTACCGATGTTCCGGCAATGTTCGGATCGTCAAGCAATGGATATAAGCAGATGGGTTCGAATGACAAGACGTATGAACTTGCTCTCGGCGGGCCGCTCACTGAAGATATTAAGTATTTTATCACTGCCAAAGGCATCACGCAGCAATTCGAAGATGAGCTTGCAAATGGAACAAGTTTTGGTGTCAATGGCGATGTCGGATTGAATGTAATCGATCCGGCCGGGAATAACCTCGGGCAGCTTCCGAACGCACATTACTATTCACGTGGTGCGACAGCAAACATTTCTTTCGATCTTCTCGGATTCCACATGGCGGCAGATGCCGTGTTATCCTCCGTCAATCGCCAGTTCACCGGATGGGGTTCGACCTACGGTGATCCCGCAGAAATTCCGGCTGCCAACAGCATCGATAACCTCTATACATTGACGGGAAATACCAGTATCGGTTCAAGCGGAATTCTTAAACTCACTGCTGGTTATCAGGCTGCCAGTGATCACATCGGCAAATATGATTTTGCTGCAGGCGGCGGACTCTTTAGCATGTATAAGATCTATAATGCTGCCGATAATTTCAGCTACGACGATAATACGCATACGATCACTCCAGGAGGGGACGGAATTGTCGATATCTATACTCCGGTATCCAAGCAGATCGCCGATCCGCACAATCCTTCGAATCTTCTGAATCTTCCGGGTGCAGGTATCAATCCCTTCACCGGACGAATCGAAGGCGGCGGAATAGTGTACTCAACGAACAATCCGTACGGACTTCTGAACACGTTCCTTACTGCCGGAAACGTATTCGGTTTTACGAATCAGACCAGGCAACAGGTGCAGATCGAGGGCCAGTACAATGATCAGTTCGGCTCGCATGGCATCTTAGGAGGTTTTGAAACGCATTTTTACAATATCTCTAACTACGATAATCTCCTGCCTTGGGATGCTAATCCCTTCCGTGATTCGTTCACGGTAAAGCCGCTCATAGCTGCTGTCTATTTGGTCGATAAGATGGAGTTCAGCGATATCACATTCCAACCTAGTTTGCGATTTGATATCTATAATCCGGGCAATAATCACGTTCTGGTAGATCCGTATAACCCGATTCGCTATGATACAACAGTTGATGCTAACGGCAAGAAGACTGTAACATCGGTAGGAAATTTCTCGACGGCTCCGGTGCAAACACAGCTTAGCCCACGACTTGGAATTACATACTCCGTATCCGATAAGACATTATTCAATTTCAGTTATGGCCTGTACTTTAAGCCACCGCTATTCCTGAGTGTATTGACAAATACGGGTGGCAATTTCAGTACAGCACTTCAACGTGGTAACCAGATCATCGGAAACGGAGCACTTAAAGGCGAAAGTGACGAAGAGATCGACGTCGGTTTTTCAACCGGCTTAACGGAAACGTTGAAAGCAACGATCAACGGTGTTTATAAGAAGATGCGCAATATTGCAGGTCTGGCACGTATCACCTCGAGTACGCTGGCACTCGGATATTCGCTCTACACGGACGACCAGTACGGCAGCTATAAAGGCTTGGAGTTTACCTTGGAAAAGAGAATGTTGGATAATTTTTCGGTCAAGTTCAATTATACATACTCGACGAGTCAAGGCACTTCCAGTTCGGCGACGGAGAACTATATCGCTCTTATTAATCAATCATCGACTGCGGAGAACTCTGTTCTTCCGCTTCAGCCGTTTCCGTTGAGTTTCGATCGTACGCATGTCGCACAATTGTTATTCAATCTCATGTTTGGAAAAGGCGAGGGCCCGAAGATCGGTGGAGTTGCATTCCTTGAGCATTTCATTTTGAATACAACGACCGTATTCGAATCCGGTGTGCCCTACACGGCCTATGATGTCAAAGGTACTCAGGTTGGAGAATATAACGGGCAGCGCGAACCGTCGTTCCTTCAGACCGATGCGACTCTGACTCGGAATATTCCTTTCTCGGAGATCTTCGGAAGCGGTGTTGGAACATCGTCGCTGGATATTCAATTGGAAGTTCTCAATATGTTCAACCGCACGGAGCCGATATTCGTCTATAGTACTACCGGTCAGGGAGATGATGACGGCGTTAACCCTGTTTATGGCGGATCGACCGATTTTATCAACGATCCTACGAATGCCGATGGCCAGCAGTTGGACGCGCTCGGCATGCTCAAGTATAACGCCCGCTGGGATCTAAATAAGGATGGCCGCGTCAGCGTCGATGAGCAGACCAAGGCGTTCAACCAGCAGAGGTCAGATCGTTTCGCACGCCGGACGAACTACCAAATCCCACGCCGCTTTTATCTGAACTTCACTCTTCATTTTTAAGGAAGAGCACTCACGGATTTTCAATTTTTTATACTTAGATAGTAACTACTTAATATGAAGCTACATTTGAACTCCGATCATAGGGTCATAATCCGCATAAGTGCTGCCGTTATGACTGCATTCATGATTGTCGGCTTGTTCTCCGATTCCGGTGCACGCCCGATCACGAAGAAAGGCGGTTCGGTTACGCCGCAAAACTTCTACCGCCAGAGAAATAATCTGAGTAATATCGATTTCTTCTTTACGAATAAGGGAGTACTATTCAATAATGACGCTGTCGCAGGCTGCAACTGGCCTCGCGGTACGGCAAACTCCTACATCTTCGGCGGCGGTCTCTGGTTCGCAACAAAGAAAGTGATCTCCGGCAAAAAGAAGAAACTTTGTGAGTTGGGATACAATCCGAACTCCGGTGCAGGCTGGTTCACTGAAGGTGAGATCAATGATCCGGATAATGGTTCTGTTACTGCTCAGAAGTACCTTTCGTATGTTAGCCCGCGCTATGATAAGATTTCAGGAGCATACGACAACGTCGTACGAGCCTCTGTTCCATCTCCCTCCAAACACTGGCCGATTTGGGATACCGCCGCGGGCAAAACATTGAATCGAAATTATTATTTCGGAGATTATATTAATGACGAATCTGTACGCGCTGATCTAGCCAATAAATCTGCTTCACGTACGCCACTCGCGAATGGAAAGATTCCTTCTCCTGCAATACTCTCGCAGGAGGATATCGTCAATATTTACTCTGATCAGGATATTAGTGCGAATCCCGAGTATAAGGCCGGTAGCGGATACCCGTTTGGCCTTAATATTGTTGAAGTTATCTATACCTGGAGTTTCGGCAAGTATCGCGACATGATGTTCCTGCGCCGCAAGGTTACGAATGCCTCTAAGGATGTTTTGTACGAATGCTTCGTCGCTCCGGCATTCGATCCGGATCTCGGAGTCGGCGGTGGTGCTGCAGGAAATGATATCAATTCGTATTTTGGCTTGACGCATCAAGACACTTTAGATTGCCAAAGCTTCTTCCCGGCATCCTCTCCGTATCATAGTGATCCTACGGCTCTGAACATGGCAAGGCAATGGTCGAAAACCGAATCTTCGGCTGTTCCGCCGGGAGAGTATGGTTGTATCGGTTTCACCTTCCTCGAAAGTCCGGTGACAACGCCAGGTGGCGACCTCATCGATATTTCCGATAGCACTGCAGTCGGTGGCTATTGCAATGGATTACCACAGCTAGGACTAACGACGTTCAGCCAATGGACGATCAGCAACGATCCGCCAACACCGGATCTGCGCTACGATTTCTTATCCAACGGTATTAAGGGGCATGACGTCGGAATCGGCGGAGCAAACGGAGCCGATATGCGCCTGCTTTTCTCGACCGGCCCATTCACTCTTCCGCCAGATAAATCTGTTGAAACGACTGTCGGTATAGGAATCGCACGCCCGAGCACGACGAAGCTAAAAGACAATCAGGATTCAGTGGTGAAGCTTATTGCGTTTGCTCATCACGTATTTGCTGATACCGCAGGTTCATATCTATTACCTGTGGATTCAGGTTCCTGTGCATCAAGGGTGAACCACTTCATTACGCCTGTTCCGCCGGATATTCCGAACATGAGAACGACATGTCTTGATAGGGCAGTCTTGGTGCAATGGGATAGTGCCGCTGATAACTCTGTCGATCCCTTGAGCACGACTCTTGCTTTTAATACATACGATCTCTACCGTACCACTCGCTCCGATCATGATTCGACGATTCGTCCCGATGGTGTGAGTCCCGTCGTTCATTTGGGGACTTGGTCTGTCTATAATCTCAGGCAGGATAGTATTATCGAAGTTGACACGATTATCCCGAAGGTCGGGAAGCCCATCCTCATCAGGACGTTCAAAGGCTTCAAATACACACGGACGAACTCCGTCCCCAACAAGATCCCGCATTCATTCCTGGACTACGGTGATGATAATGCCGATGGTGTGCTTTCGGGTAATGAAGGACTCTTCAATGGTGTAAAATACTATTACTATTTGCTTGCAACGGACGAGTTCGATTCGCTCAATAGTGTCGGACCGCTGACGACGGCAATCGTGACTCCGAAAAATTTCGTTGTTGGCACTCCGTGTCGCCCCGTATTCCCTGATCTTCCGAATAGCATTGCAGGCGAGACGAATTGCTTCAACGGCTCTATTGGAAGCTCGAATGGAAATCTTGCTTCGACCGGTACTTCTATAACCGTCGGAGTTCTTGACACCGGTAAATTCCTTCAGTTGTATTCGAACGATACGATCCTGGTATCCTTCCAGCCTCGATGGACGGAATACAATCCTCGGTATCTGAATCAGAGCCCGATGAATATGTACGTCGACGTTCGCGATACCCGGCAGGGGAAAGAGCTCACCTATGACAGACTATACAACCCTTCTGCAAGTCCGGTATACACACCATATAACTATCTCTCCGGGCTCGTTGAGGAAGTTATTGGCCAGCAACAGTGCGACTCGCTGGTTTCCGGACGATTCACAACTGACGATTCGAAGTTCGCTCCATTCCAGACGGTGGATCAGGCATTCGACGTATTGGTCGATTACCAGTATCAAAAGCTCTGCACTCCGTACCGCGTGCATAGTATTACCTTCGATCCGGGCAATAAGGGAACAAGCGACATTGTCGGAATCACCGGCCATACCAGTCGTGCTCCGCAAAATGCTACGAAGGATTTTTCGAACATCGATACGGCCTTCACCAAGCCTTCATTCCTCGGTTCGCTCGGCGAGACAACATACGAGATCAGCTTCG
>JAUZOQ010000095.1 GCA_030706385.1 Bacteroidota bacterium
TGAACTGGAGATTCGGAGCAGAATATGTCATTAAACCCATCGGACTCATTCTTCGCGCAGGATTCGGACTAAATCCATCTCCGTACAAAAATGACCCTTCAGAGTATGACACAAAAAATATTAGTGCAGGGGTTGGGATTCTCCTAAGTAAGTCTGCAATCGCAGAGATCACATATAGAAGAACTAACTATCGGACCTATCATATACTCTATAATGGAGAGAGCCTCTCAACAAATAAGGACGTATCGGCGATAGTGAATGCAGATGATGTTATTCAAAATCAGGTGTTAGTCTCCTTCAGTTTCCGATTTTAATCGCCTAGCGAACGCTCTGGAAAAAGTAAAGGCTTGTGGAAAAACTCCACAAGCCTTTTAGTATTAGCTGAAAATTTTAAAGAGCCCAATCGACTCCGAATGTCAAATAAGGATAATTCCAGATACCGAGCATTCCCCGAAGCGCCATCCCGGAGTTAGTGAAATAGCGAAGTCCGAGATCCATTGCAGGATAAAGTTGGGAAGAACCGGAATAGTATGAACTTGAAAACGTGAAGAAAGTAATACCTAATCCGCCAAAGAGGTCAATTTTATCATCGGCAACACTATAATGATAATTCGCAATGCCTGAAAAGAGCAGAATATTCCCTCCTGTGTAGAATGCGATATCGAATCTTCCTGCCAATGCGATTCTTCCAGGACCAGCACTTCCGGGTTGAGTTATTGCCCCCTCGATATTTCCGCCAAGCGAAATATTACCGCCATAAGAGCTAATGGCGAAGTGGGGGCCAAGATAGATTTTCCCATTAACGAATTGAGCCTTGCTCATCGAAGGAGCGATGAATAAAACAACAGCAAGAGTTGCAGAGAAAGTGAAGTGTTTGAATCGCATAGTGATTGATAAAAAATGAAAAGATACTACCCAATAATACGAAAATACAAAGATAATTCATTCAACGCACCATTTTTGTGCAACCGGCTAAGATCGGATCTGGGAAAGGGGCAATTGAGATGTTATCTGTTGTGAGAACTTATTTCTTTTTCGGAAACTCTCTTCACCAATCATTGTTATCTCTGCGCTAAGAATTAAAACTTTTATTCATACATGCCAAGCGGAAAGAAACGTAAGCGCCATAAAATGGCAACCCACAAGCGGAAGAAACAGCTTCGGAAGAATCGCCATAAGAAGAAAGTCCGTTAAGAATTCCTTTTTTTCAATAAAAGGGCTTGCAGGTTCGGCCTGCAAGCCCTCTTTTTGTTGAAGCTATTCGTTCAAGTTCTCCCTGTAATCCGGCCATAGTTCAGAAGCCGGCCGAATTCTATTCCTCTTCGTCCGGGATACGATTACCACGATTTTCGTTATCTGGGTTTGATGGACGAGCCCTGTTCGGGTCAAATCCTCCACTCGGGCGTCTCGGTCCACCCTGTTGGTAGCCACCGCCATAGCCGCCCTGGTTCCGGCTAGGATACCCGCCGCCTTGACCACGATTTTGGTATCCGCCTCCGCCCTGACTTCCACCGCCATATCCTCCACCGCCTTGGTTACGGTCTCGATATCCGCCGCCACCGCCTGAGGGACGATACCCGCCTCCGCCACCACCTTGGTTTCTATCGCGATACCCACCGCCACCCTGGCTTCTATCGGCATAACCACCACTTGGTCGGTACCCGCCACCGCCGCCGCCTTGGTTACGATCACGGAATCCACCGCCCCCTTGATTCGGACGGTCATATCCCCCTTGATTTGGCCTATCGAATCCGCCGCGACCCGATCCACCGGTATTTGGTCTGTTATAGCGGCCTTCGTCCTGGTTTGGTCGTGGGCGTGGAGCAAAACCCGGATTGCGTTGCTGTGGTCCGGTCTGGTAAACATTAACCGTACGCCGCGGACGCATTCCCCCTCCTCCATCCTGCTGGGGACCTCTCCAGTTACCCTGTGGGCGCGGAGCGTACCCGCCACCACCGCCACCTCTGCGATCGTCGTAGGGCCTCCGGTTGTCAAAACTCCGCTGAGGCTGTCTGCCAAATCCTCCTGGCCTTCCTCCGCCTTGCTCTCGGAATCCGCCGCCGCCTCCTGGACGGAAACCTCCTTGGCGAGGAGCAGCGCCGAAGCTGCTGCGTGTTCCAAATTTTGCCATCCGCTTTGCCATGCGTTTTTGGTTCTTCAGCTTCTTGCGTTTCGCCTGCTGAGTCTTTGAATCTCTTTGCTTCCGCTGCTGCTTGGGCTTCTGCGGGTCCTTTGCCGGCGGTACGATGGCGTGCCAGTGCGCATCAGGCATCAATGCCTGTGCACGTTTCGGTGAAGCAATTAATGTCGCAGAATCAATGCCAAGAATTTCATCTGCAATCAACTTGCCCGTCAATATTGCCGAAGCAATAGAGGTGTGCCCGGCGATATAATCATTTCCCAAATAGATATTGGCGCCGATCTTAACTTTTTGAACTTCCTGCGCCTTGAATGGGCTGCTCTTCAAGAATCCGTGGCGCCAGCGCTGAATCTCACTGTACGTCATATCAGGAAGAGCCGTATCCATCACTTCTTCGAAAACCCGCTCGATAGCCGCGAATGTTTCGCTATCGCCCTTATCAATGTATTCTTTGCTTACTTCCGAACCGAGTTGCATCACAAAGGCATTCTCTCCTTTGCGTACGCCGAGTTTTCTCTTCTTCTGTTCACGAGATAGCCAAAACAACGGTGCAGAAGGATCCTCGGTGTAGAGTGCAGAAAAAGACTGTTTCAATTTCAATCGCGAGACTCCAAATATCGCGCCTACCATCGGTCCGTATTCGACCTCGGCAAGTTTTTCGCACAACTTCTTAACAAGCCTTGTACCTTCAGAGTGGGGTTGCAAGAGTGCCAAAGCCTCAGGGGCAGGTATAGAAAGTATTATGGTATTCGATTCAGTCTTCTCACCGCGCTGGTTTTTCAAAGTCACATTCTTTTCGCCCGGGAGCAGCTCGCTGATCCGAGTGTGGGTGCGGACCGGAACCTCATTAACGAGAGATTCGGCAAATGCCTTCATACCGGCCTCAAGGTAAAACCAATCGGGCACTTCAACTTTCTTTGCCGTAGCGATCGACCTTCCGTCAAATTGCAGAACATTGCCGGGGTAGGGCTTCAATAATTCAAGTGCGCCGCGCTCTGCAGCTATTGTACGTAAGAGTTCACGAGCCTCTTTTTCGAGCTTGTTTGTCGATTTCGAAAAATCAAATTTCTGCTCTCCGACATCGATCGTTCTATAGCCGAGATTATGCGTTGTCGCTCGTCCGCCAAGCCCACGTGACCATTCGAGCACAGTAACTTCCTTATCAGCACGATGGAGAAAATATGCGGCCGCCAATCCGGAAAAACCGCCGCCAATGATGGTTATCATAGTATAATGAGGTTTAGTGTAAGAAAAATAATAGTTCTTAAGTAATGCGGGTGACCCGCTAATCCCTATAGATGCAGGGCAGCTCTACTGCCAATGTTTATACGGATGAAGTAACCTTCATCATGATCAAATACATACGAGAAGTCCAGCGAATGTGTGCTTACTACTACTTTGCTCCTGGCTGATCCTATTCTTTGATTCTTGAACCGAATTACCGTTTGTGAGAGCGGTGTATGTTTCGTCTTTCTTTGAGTTATCTAATTTTGCTGCTCAGAGACATACGATTTATAAAAAGGGGCCTTGAACCGTATGTAAACCTCCGACAGAAAGTACTAAAATAATAAACCGAATTATGATGGAATAAGTTTTCCGATTTCCTTCTGCCAGAGGTATTTTCTAAGTTTGGCCTGGCCAATATCAGTTCAGAGGCACCCATCTAAAGACTATGAAATTAGCCTGAACTCCTTTATAGGCGTCTCATTATCGGACGATCTCAAATTTGGAGCTCGCGACAGTATAACCGGATTTATCTATTAGCCGAACATTGTACGATCCCACACTAAGCCCGCCGACCGGTAAATCGAGCTCCTCGCGATTCTCTACTCTTCCGATCTCGCGACGAAGGATTGTTCTGCCAAGTTCGTCACTAATAACAAGCGCTCCATGCACTTCCCTGACTGCAGAAATCCTAAAATTCACTATACTAGTTGAGGGATTAGGAAAGGTCTCAAGTTCTGCGAAATTATGTGGTTCCTGATGTACATTGACGTCAAGTTCACTAAGTTTTCGCTCCCAGACACTCGGTCCCCCGTCATAAAGCCTTGTGCCATCGCTTGTCAGAGGTCCTGGAAAGTTGTAGTTAGCATCACCGGCAACATGCCAGGAGTTACCATCATCGCCGCTTCCATAGATGCCGTCATTCATGCTGCCGTTGCCTGTAACGGAGGCGAATAACCATGAACCTGTTTTCACCAGTGATGTCACATCAGCTTCTGAACGTATCGCTGGTACAAGGGCCCAGCTTGCCCCATCGTCAACCGATCGAAGTAAGCCACCTCCGTAGGTACCGATGTACCATGCACCATCAGCATAATAAATGAATGAAGGCGCTTTATTCAAGAGGCCTTGCCGCCAGGATAGACCGTTATCAACGGATACATAAAGGAAATATGTATCTGTAAAATTCTGGAATGCGACAGACGTTTGTGCCGCAATGACGGTTGTTCCATGTGCCATCATACAGCCCTTCGAGAAATAGTACTCTGTGTCAAAAGAATTAGCAAAGGTCAGCAGTGAGTCCCACGTGGACCCGCCATTATCCGAGTAAAACATGCCGCTCCTGCCGGCAATCGGATCGTCGCTCTGTCGTGTACTAAAGAGTCTACCTGAAGACGACTGCGCCAGACCTGTGATCGGCGCATCATCAACTACACTCCACGATTGGTCTTTCCACTGGTAGAGTCCGTCTCCATACACATAGAGTGCATTCTGCTGGGCGGCGAATCCGATCAAATATGTATCATTCAAATCAAGCGGGCCCTGCGGATCATGCCACGAAATCCCAGCATCTGAAGTGAACGACACGCCCCGTTCGGTAATAGCAAATATTTTGCCATCGGTAGAGGCAAGTGCCGAGACCGACGCTGCCAAAAGACCGGTCGTGTTGTATTGCCATTGTGAACCTACGTTAGAGAGTGCAAGAATCCCTGACGAAGCCCCTAGATAATACGTCCCATTACGTAAAGCAATTGCAAAAAAGCTTGAAGCATTGGAAGGCAAACCACTTCCGGCAAAACGTCTCCAGGAATTTCCTCGATCGAGGGAATAGTACACAAAGTTGAGAGATGAAACAGCAAGAATCGTATCCTGAGATACGCACATCGACTTCACATACTCCTGTTTGTTTTGGAACCCTTTATTGGATGGGCGACTCCAGAGGGCCCCACCGTCCGTAGAGTACATTACTCCGCCCTCAGCTCCGAGCCAGACTGTACTCCCATAACTCGTCCCACAATATACTCGGGGGACGGAATCAGAACTTGTGAATGTCCATGACTGTCCATCGGATGTACGAGCAACCACAGGCTTCCCATTGATATCGGTACCCGCAATCAAATAGTTGTCCGAAGAAACCATTGCAAAAGGATGAGAAAAGTTGAATAGGACCGGATCATTTTGGACCCACGTTAATCCATCATCGTTCGAAACATACAAGCTTCCGTTCTGTCCTTGAGAAGAAAGAAACCACCGTTGTTGGAAATGGCAGATACTTCTCACACCATTAATATTATCAATGGTCAAGACCTTAGACCATGTCACTCCTGCGTCGTCTGAGCGATAAATCTCATCCGTTTCATTGTAACTATTGTGAGTAGTGGCTGCAATCACGGTGTTTCCCAATGCAGAAATTTTGGTGAGCATCTGGCCTTGTAAGCCTGACTGATGCCAGGTTGCTCCATTGTCCTCGGAAGCGAAGACTCCGTTTCCGAAATCAAATGAGGCCGCAAGTATTCTATTTCCCGCGAATGCAAAATCGGAAATTCCACCCCCCGAGGGTCCGGAGGTTTGTACCCACTGTCCGAAGACATTTGTAGTTAGAATCACGAGGAAGGGAATCCAAGAGATCTGCTTCATAGCGATGGTATCCTATTTGAGAACTATTAATTTGACCCAGCAATTAAGCAACATGGCTTCCTTCTCCAACGTTCTTTGCTATAACCACCAATTTCCGACCCCAGTATATATAAACAAAGTGTTTATGTCTCCCTCCTAAGCCAATAATTTTGTCGTCCTAAGAATATTTACCTGTATGTTCCGTAAATTTGCATTTTACGCTACACTTCTATGTCAATCATTCTTGATCTCTTTGCGCGCGAAATCCTCGATTCACGGGGCAACCCTACCGTAGAAGCGGACTGCATTTTGGAAGATGGGTCTTTCGGAAGAGCTTCCGTACCAAGCGGAGCCTCTACGGGAGAGCATGAGGCAGTCGAACTTCGCGACGGGGACAAAAAGCGTTATAACGGCAAAGGAGTCCGCAAGGCCGTTCAAAATGTCAATTCCGCGATTGCGGAAAACCTCCGAGGCATTCCTGCAAGCGAGCAACGAATGATCGACGAGATGATGATCTCCCTTGACGGTACGCCGAACAAATCGAAGCTCGGAGCGAATGCAATCCTCGCAGTTTCGATGGCTGTGGCTAAAGCAGCCGCTGATTCCCATGGAATGGATCTATATCGCTATCTTGGGGGGACGAATACGAACTCGATGCCGATGCCAATGATGAATATCATTAATGGCGGCGTCCATGCCGATAATTCTCTCGACTTCCAGGAGTTCATGATCATGCCAGCGAAAGCAAAATCCTTCGCTGAAGCCTTACGGATGGGGGCAGAAGTATTCCACTCTTTGAAATCGGTACTAAAAAAACAAGGATTGAATACAAATGTAGGCGATGAAGGCGGATTTGCACCTAATCTAAGCTCGATCGAACAAACTCTTGGGTTTATACTTGAAGCTGTCACACAAGCAGGTTACAGAGCGGGCGAAGATATCCTTTTGGGATTGGATTGTGCTGCAAGCGAGATGTGGCGAAATGGCAAGTACGAACTCTACAAATCCACCAAGAAGACCCTTTCGAGGGAGCAAATGGTGAAGCAGTTCGAGGATCTAACGCGACAATATCCTATCGCTTCCATTGAAGACGGCATGGCAGAAAATGATTGGCAGGGATGGAAAATGCTCACTGAAGCTCTTGGGAAGAAGGTCCAGTTAGTGGGTGATGATCTTTTCGTCACCAATGTCGAGTATCTTCAGAAAGGAATTCAAGAAGGAATTGCCAATTCGATCCTGATCAAAGTTAATCAGATCGGAACTTTGACTGAGACTTTTGATACGATAGCGATGGCGCAGCGCGCCGGCTATTCGACGGTGATCAGCCATCGATCCGGTGAAACAGAAGATGCTACTATCGCGGATATTGCTGTCGCCACGAATGCCGGCCAGATCAAGACCGGTTCGCTTTCACGAACAGACCGTATTGCCAAATATAATCAGCTGCTCAGAATAGAGGAGGAGCTCTCCGGCGCCTCCATCTATGCCGGAAAAGATGCGCTGAGCGTGAAATACGCAAGTACGAAAAAGAAAAAGTGATCGAAGCTTGGGAATATCTCGGAAGGATCGGTGTATCAACTCCCCCATCGCCTGATCTCGATAGCCTTTCAGCTCTTCATATCGCTCACCTAGTGAGCGTACCTTTTGAGACATACGATATCCATTCCGCCGTTCCGATCGTTTGTGATGAAGAGAGCTTCGTTCATAAGATCGTTAAAAGAAAACGCGGTGGATTTTGCTATGAGCTCAACACGTCTTTCGCATGGCTGCTCAGACAACTTGGATTTGATGTGACATTGCTTTCAGGTCGCGTCACTCGAGAAGGTGGAGGTTTCGGGCCGGAATTCGACCATATGGCTTTGCTTGTTCAATTGGACCAGCCGTATATCGTTGATGTCGGTTTTACCAATTTTAGTACGAAACCGCTGACTCTCGATGGCGCGGCAAAGAGCGACCCCCTTGGCAGCTCGAAGATCGAATTGCAGGAAAGCGGCGACCACGCATTCATGCGACTTGAAGAAGGTAAATGGAAGATCGAATATCTCTTTACTTTACAGCCCCGGCAATTGGAGGAATTTGCGGAAATGTGCAAGTTTCACGAAACTTCACCTCAATCTCCGTTTATCGCGAAACCACTTTCCGTTATCTACACGGAATCAGGTAGGATCACGATCAGCGGGAATAGTTTTATTGCTATTGAAAACGGGATCAAGACAACACACGAGATCCAGAATTCGGAAAAAATCGATCTCTTAAGAAATTATTTCAAAATAGATTTATGCCAATAAAATTTGGAACAGATGGCTGGCGCGACGTGATAGCTGAAGACTACACGTTTGAGAATGTGGCCAAGGTCTCATACGCAACTGCGGCTTACTTTAAGACTCTTCCGCTCGTGCGTAATGGAATCTTCATCGGTTACGATGCACGATTTGGAAGCAGAGAGTTTGCCGAAACTACGGCAGAAGTCATGGCCTCGGAAGGCATCAAGGTTTTCCTCGCCACGAGTATTGTATCGACCCCTGCAACATCACTGGCCATCTTAAAGAAGAAACTGGCCGGCGGTGTTATGATCACAGCTTCCCACAATCCTGCAAGGTACAATGGCTATAAGATTAAAGGCTGGTATGGAGGCGCTTCGCTTCCGGATGCAATCTCAGCCATTGAAAAGAACTGTGCCGATCTTGAATCAGGCTTGCTCGCTGTTTCTAAAGAGTTGTACGGTTATGACGATCTTGTTTCGAGAAAAATGATTGTGCCACTAGACGCAAAGAAACTTTATCTTGAAGAGTTGCGTAAATTGGTGAATCTCCCGCTATTAAAGCGATCGAAGCTCCGGATCGCTTACGATCCAATGTATGGCTCTGGAATCGAAACTCTCGAGCATCTCCTTCCGGATGCAGGAATATTGCATAATGTATGGAATCCCGGTTTCGGCGGTACTCCGCCGGAACCGCTGCCGCAGAATACCAAGGACTTCTCAAACTTTGTTGTCGAAGGCGGATACGATCTTGGTATTGTCACTGATGGGGATGCTGACCGTATCGGCGCGATTGATGAATATGGTAACTTCTTCAGTTCGCAGATGATCCTCTGTTTACTGCTCAAATACCTTGTCGAAGTCCGTAAGAAGAAAGGAGAGGTAGTAGTCAGCCTTTCCGTAACCTCGATGATCGATAAAATGTGCACCAAATACGGTCTAAAGATCCAGCGCACTCCAGTTGGGTTCAAATATATTACTAAATTCATGCTCAAAGACAATGTTCTGATCGGCGGCGAAGAATCCGGCGGCATTGGAATACCTTCAATTCATATTCCAGAACGCGACGGTCTATTTAATGGACTTCTGCTTGCAGAGATTTGTGCCTATTATAAGAAATCCCTTGCTGCACTTGTTGCTGATCTCGAAAAGGAGTATGGCGTACATCAGTACGAGCGTTATGATTTCCACACGACGGAAGATCGGAAAGCAGCAGTTCTTGCTAAAGCCAAAAAGGGGTTTGCTGTCATTGCCGGCCTAAAGGTACTGGATACCAATAAGACCGATGGATTCAAATACTCTCTTGAAGACGGCTCATGGCTCATGATTCGCTCTTCGGGAACAGAGCCATTGTTACGATATTATGCCGAGGCTCCGAAGAAGGCTACGGTTAAGAAGCTCTTGGATTTCGCGAAGATATTATAAGGACTACTAGAACAGAGAGGATTGCCAGTCCGGCACAGGATATCAACTCTCCCCTTTTTTCGACATCGCTTTTAACAATGGCGAGAGCATAATCCGCCGAGACGGAGTTTGAGCTGTTTTCAAGCAGTGCACACGACCTGCCCATCGAATCCGAGAACATTAACACTTCATCCTTATTCGAAGATAATTCTACCGTCGGAAAGTGCATCCGGTGCAAGGCAATTGATGTGGTTCCTGGCGGCCTGTCGATCGTGAAACGAACTGCTTTTGGCGTCTCCGAATACAGATGGAAATGAAATGACGGACTATCCGGGTCGATAAGCGGATCGTTAGCATGAAGTCTGAAATCACCGATCGCTCGCGAGGCATCATTCGAAGCGCCTCGCGCAATATATTCAGGCGCATCAATATGTCCTTCAGCCACCTGATTTTTCCACGTATTTCCATTCATCGTCACAAAATATCCTCCGGCAATTCCTAATGTTACAAATGACGATGCAAGAATAAGCCACTTAGATTCTGCTAAACGATCGAAAAATAATGCAATGAAAACTGCCGATGCAAGCACTACGAGAATATCCAGCCTATAGGTGAATTGAATAAGTCTTGACCCGGGCAGGATACCCCATAGCGGGTGTAGCAGGAACGGTATTTGAAATATCGTCCCGATAAGAACTAAAATAAAGAAAACGCTCACTATGCTGCCCACTCCGGAATTCTTACTAGTTCGATAAAACCTGTAGGCTAGCCATCCTCCGCTAATGAGTGTGGTAATCAATCCGATATAAAAGAATCTGTATTTTCCATGCATAACGTCAATCAATGCATATCCTGAATTGCCGTTCGAGGACTGCAAATCCCAAAGGTGGGACATCATGATCGCGTTGGAGAACTCTGCTGCTGGGAGGAGGTAGATCGCGGCGACCATTACACCGATCACCGAACCTAATGCGGGAAAGATGAGTCTGAGAAAATTCTTTCGAGAGTATGCCCGCATAACGGCATAGACCATGGTTGAATATATGGCGATCACCGAAGAAGGAATATTGGAGAGCAACATGCCACCCCATCCGATCGTCGAGATCATTACGGAGAGTACAACTTGTCGCTTAGGGTTCTTCGAATTACCAAGCGCAATCTCGATCGACCAAAATATCAGAGGTAAGAATACGAATGCCACATGCTCTCCGAGTGCATTGCGCAGATAGAGATCGAGCAATCGATAAGGAAGCACTCCATAGACGAGTGCCCCGACGAGGGCGGAGCGCTTCGACGGTGCGATCAAACGAAGATAGATATAGCATGTGCCAACTGAGGCAATCGTCGCAAGTAATCCCAAGGTTTGATAAATGGCAACAGGATTATTGGGAAAAATGAAGGAGATGATCGATGCGCACCAATATGCAAGCGGCGGATAGAAATAGAAAGCCGGCGAGCCAAACCCCCAGAACGATTCAGGCATCCATCGGGGATAGAGATTCCCCTCTCGGAATAGTTTCGGGAATTGCTCAAGCCAATTCAAATGAATTGGAGCATCGTGCCCAACGATGGGAAAACCTAAAGGCATAACGAATTGCAGAACGATCGCCGCGCCCACGCTCAGGAATACGAATTTCTCTAACAGGCTATACTTCACCGATCAATAATATTCGGAGTTCGTGATCAATTTCTTTTGGCTCGTTTGTTTGCTCGTTGACAGAGACCATTACCGATTCGCACTCCAATACTCTCGAGCCATCGTTAAGCCGATTCATAATCTGATGGATCAAAATACTAGTTTTGCCGATCTTCGGAATTCGGGTATAGATCAGGAGTTCTTCGTCAAACTGGGCCGGCGAAAAATAGTTGATAGCATTACGAACGAAAAAGAATTTATGGTGCGAAGCAAATGTACCGGGATCCATCGGTATTCTCAAAATGTCACGACAGAACTCAATTCTGGCGACTTCGAGGATCTCGAGATACCGTGAATTATGCACTACTCCCTGCCTGTCGCATTCATGAGAGCGAACACGGTAAGTGGTCGTGTAGGTATAGTCGGATTCCTTATATTCCGGGACCATGATTATGATAAATATTCAGCAACAATGCCGGCAGCCTTCACACAGTCTTCCCTGGAAACATCCAGATGGGCGGCTGCCCGCAAAGATGTCTTTTTTCCTTGTGACAAGCGAACGCCCTTTGTAGCAAGTTCTGAGAGTATCTTCGGGATATCCCGATTTTTTCCACCAAGCTCGATTAGGACGATATTTGTTTCGACGCTATCGAGATCGACGGATGCTTTTTTTGCACTTTTCGCAACGATCTTGGCAAAGGCTCTCGCATTGGCATTGTCATCTCTAATGCGTTCTCGATTATTGCGCAAGGCATAGAGCGCCCCTGCAGCAATGATCCCAGCCTGACGCATTCCGCCGCCCCAGATCTTTCGCATGCGCCTTGCCTTAACAATATGTTCTTTTGTGCCGCATATTGCACTTCCGACCGGGGCGCCAAGACCTTTTGAAAAGCAGACCGAGACGGTATCAAAATGTTGTGCATATTCCTTTGGCGAAACTCCCGTTGCCGCGCACGCATTCCATAGACGTGCCCCATCGAGATGCATAAGGATTCCTTTGCTGCGAGCAAATTCGGAAAGTTCTATGATGCGTTCGATCGGATAGATAGTCCCCCCTGCGCGGTTATGAGTATTCTCAATCGCAAGCACTCTACTTACCGGCATGTAATAAGCCGGTTCACGAATAGCACCATCGACATCATCAACCGTGAGAATTCCTTTTGACTTTGCTTTAATCGGATTGAGCTGGATGCGCGAAAGAAAACTTGCTGCCGTGGTTTCGTAATTGAAGATATGGGCATCGGCTTCAACTATGGCTTCATCTCCGGACTGTGTCTGAATATTCAACGCAAGCTGATTTGTCATGCAGCCCGAAGAACAATAGAGTGCATCTTCCTTGCCAAGGAGTGCCGCAACTTCGGTCTGAAGTTCGTGAACCATCGGATCTTCATCGAAGACATCGTCTCCAACCGGCGCTTGTGCCATATACTGACGCATCGCCGCCGAAGGCCTCGTTACCGTATCAGAACGCAAGTCAATCATACTCACAACCTTATTAATTAA
>JAUZOQ010000096.1 GCA_030706385.1 Bacteroidota bacterium
CGGCAACATGAAGCTGTTGCTTGATCAGATCGAGTCCGATCACCTGTTCGGTGACGCAATGCTCGACTTGGATGCGCGTATTCATTTCCATAAAGTAGAAATTGTGATCGGCATCCAACAAAAATTCGATCGTGCCGGCGCCGACATACCCGACGGAGGCCGCACCCTTGACTGCCGCTTGTCCCATTTTCTCCCGGACTGCTTCAGTTACAACAGGGGAAGGAGATTCTTCCACAAGTTTCTGATGACGGCGCTGGATGGAGCATTCGCGTTCATTGTAGTGAACGACATTTCCGTATGTATCGCCAAAAACCTGGATCTCAATGTGGCGGGGTTTCGCAATGTAACGCTCGATATAGACTGCACCGTTACCGAAAGCTCCGATCGCTTCCGATTGCGCCATTTGAACATTTTGTTCTAGGTCCTCTTCCTTGGTGACGACACGCATGCCTCGCCCGCCACCGCCGGCAACAGCTTTGATGATCACCGGAAAGCCGATCGCTTTCGCAACTGCTTTCGCCTCTTCGATCGATTCGACGACTCCATCGGTTCCGGGAACAACAGGCACGCCGGCCTTTTTCATCGTCTCTTTCGCACGCGCCTTATCTCCCATTGCCTGGATCATATCCGGAGTCGGGCCGATAAAAGTAAAACCGGAGGCTATGCAAATATCGGCGAACTCTGCGTTCTCCGCCAAAAATCCGTAACCAGGATGGATAGCTTCGACATTCGTCAAATGTGCTGCGCTAATGATCTGCGGAATATTGAGATAGCTAAGTTTTCCGGCAGGCGGTCCGATACAGACCGCTTCATCGGCAAATCGGACATGCAGCGAGTGCCGATCGGCTTCGGAATAGACTGCAACAGTTTTCACGCCAAGCTCGCGGCAGGTGCGAATGATTCGCAAGGCGATCTCGCCGCGGTTGGCTATGAGAATTTTATTGAACACTTCAGTTTTGCTTCGGTAATAGATTACATTCTAAAACACAGGCGTTCGTGCCGCGATAGCGAATAAAGTCGTATGATCCAACGTTATCGGCCCAGTGCCAAGATTCGCCATCATCCTCTATTTCCAAGTTTTCGATCCGAGTCGAATGGGTCTTACTGTAGACAGGCATGCCAAATTCCTTTGTAAGGTCTCTTATGGCTTTTTTTCGATCGGAGCGGCTTAAGACGTTTAACGGTTTAAACGCATAGGAGAAAATCAGAATAACCTGCTTGACTCGGTCATATGTCGAATCAATGATGATGTCAACAGCAGGCCAAAAATTCCAGCGTTCGTATCCGCTCAAATGGCTTAGAGTGATGCGATGATATGCCGTATCATAATCAACTGAACTATCAATCGAACGCGCCCACGCAAGAGCATTCGAAGAACTTTGCCCTAAAAGGTGCTCCTGAGCAGTTGCCTGAGATGTAGCAGCAATAACACAAGTTAGGAGCGTTAACATCGAAAGACTTCTCAACCGACCTCCAAAATGAACAGCACTTGCCCGTACTCCACAGGCTGTCCGTTCTCGACAAGGATCTTAATGATCTTTCCTGAAGCATCGCTTTCGATCTCATTCATCAGCTTCATTGCTTCGATGATGCACAGCGTCGTTCCTGATTCCACCTGTTGTCCGACCTGAACGTAAGGATCGGCATCGGGCGAGGGCGCCCGATACAGCGTACCGACTATCGGCGATTTCACTTCATGGGTCTTTGCCGAAGACACTGAACTACTCTCTCCGGCCGAAACTGCAGGAGCCTGTGTAGATGGTGCTGCAGCTGGCGGAGCGCCGTAACCAAATTGCGGCATCGCGAATTGCATCGGAGCAGCCGGTTCCTTCTGACGGGCTAAGCGAATTTGCGAACCATCCTCTTCGATCTCCAACTCGGTGAGAGTGCTTTCATCGAAGAGACGCAAAATTTTTTCTAAGTATGACAGATCCATTGTGGCTCCTTTAATTTATAGTTCTCTGGTGGTGACTTAGGCCAAAGCCTGATGCCGGCTCAACTTCCGGAATGTTATTTCTTTACCCGCTCCAAATACTGCCCCGTGCGTGTATCAACTTTAACCATATCGCCTTCATTCAGGAATAGCGGTACGTTTACCATTGCTCCGGTCTCAAGCTTTGCAGGCTTTGTACCTCCGGTTGCCGTATCGCCGCGCATGCCGGGATCGGTTTCCGTGATGGTGAGAATCACCGATGCAGGGACTTCGACGGAAACGATCGTCCCATCTTCAGCGAAAACGATATCGGCATTATCCGATTCACGAATGTACTTTGCAACGTCACCAACTACAAGAGAAGGAACATTGATCTGTTCATACGTCTCCGTATTCATAAATACAAAATCATCTCCGTCTTTGTAGAGATACTGGAAGGTCTTTTTTTCCATGCGGATCATTTCGACCTCTTCGCCCGAGCGATAACGCATTTCTTTCAGATTCCCAGTGCGAAGGCTGCGCAATTTTGCCTGAACGAAGGCCCGAAGATTTCCCGGAGTCCGGTGCTCATATTCTTCGATACGGTATAACTCGCCATCCATTTTCAAGACGGCTCCATTCCGAAAATCATTAGTAGATGCCATAAAATTGATATAAAAGTACTATTTTAGCCCTAGATTTGCAAAATTACGGAAGATCGGCCCATTCTCTTGGAATTCCGCTTCCGGATAGACCCCTGCTAACACAAAACCCGGCTTAATTCTTCCTGAGAACGACAAATTTTCCGTTCTCTCTCTGCCCGTTGATTTCCAGCGAGTATTGGTAGATTCCACTCGGCGCCAGGCGACCGGTATCATCTCTTCCATCCCATTCGACATACCAAGATCCGCCAAACGGATCGGCGGCCTGCGTTTGCTTGCTGAGGCTGAAGGACCTATCGAAGTGACGCATGAGCGTGTTATCCAGACCGTAGATACTCAGGCTCACATCGGCCGGAGGTTTCGAATCGGTCGAAACGAGAATATTTAAAGCAGCATCACCGGAGGGACTAATGATGAATGGCTGAGGGAAAATCTTTGTGGCTACTAAGATCGGCAGGCTTATGGTGTCACAGAATGTTTCTGGAAATTGAAAACTATCCTGGAATGTCAAGACGGTCTTGCTCGTAACCGATGCATCCGATGTGTAGGCCCGATCAGTTGAGCGCGAGATGACGATGACGGAAGTATCCTTCCCATAACCACACGTGAAAATATTAAGAGATGCGGGTAATGCCTGAATCGAAGTATCGACATTCGGAGTGAGCACAATTCTTCGGATCGCATCCTGATTGAATTTTCTGGCATCCGGAAAAATACTCGTTCCTTGAAAATTTCGACCCGTGTAATACACAGCCGTTCCGAATCTCTTATACTCCGAACAGAAATTAGTATTCTCTTGTGCAAGGATACTGTCGAAGCCGATTAGGAAATCGGCATGCTTATCCGCAAAGAAGTCCCAAACCTTTCGCAAGATGTCATCGCCGAATTTTCGAGAGAGATATTGCATCCAAATGCATTGCCCGTAGTAGCCGATATTTTCAATGTGGTCAAACGACTCATCGAAATGCCCGGTATAAGAGGGTACGTACTGAATGTAATCCGGCGCCCACGGCGTGCTTCGCATCTCGAACCAGACTGCAGTCATCTCACGGAAAGCTACATCGAGCAAGTTCGTGCCGTAACTGCCATATTGGATGACATGATGGAATTCGTGAAAGATCGTAATTCGTGCTGCATCGAGACCGAGAGTGGTGTAGCCTGTATCGAAATTGTTATCGATCGTGACGTAGGAATAATACTTGCTCAGTCCCGATGGCGAAGAGCCGAATGGATTGCCGATGGCGTTCGTGACGCCATAGGTCCCTGCTCCGAGATTGCGAAGTTCAATATGCCAGGTCGAATCGGCAAACCCATACGGCGGTTTGGCATATCCAAGCTCGACAATTTCAAGTTGATAAGCTTCGTCGGCAAAGTGCTTGACGCTGTCAAGATATTCATCGGTTATGGCATTGACGCCACTCTTATCGAAATAGATCGTGAACTTCCCCGAAGGAGATACGACTGAATCACTGAGCAATGCGGCTGACTGCAGGATTGCCGTTCGCAGAGGCTTGCTGAATTTATCTCTGGTAGCATTCGCAGCGAATGCCAATTCCGTCCCGCATTTCCCATAAGGAACAGCGATAGCAGGCAATGAGCTAAACATCCCCTTCGCCTGGCCCAATGCGATAAGGATGGAATCCTCATGCGACAGAAGTGAACCGGAAAGCACCTTACCTTCGTATTGTGAAACTGTTAGCGGCTCGGAGGCTAATGGCTTCGTTTTTTGGGCGTAGGCAGCCGACGCGAGACAAACTGCCAGTAGTAATGCAGCCAGAGGCAATTGTTTGAAATATGGTCGCAGGGCAGCTATTGTGTGCAAAGTGTGATTATTGAGCCGAACAACGAAACATTTGATGTCTGAAATGACTCTCTCTTATGACGCTATTTGGGTGACGTTCTATCCGAACTACGCCTTGAAGCATTCTGTTTTACTACAGTAAAATGAAGAGAAACTCATATTCGTTGTTGTAACAAATATGGCCGTAGTTTCGTCATAATAAGTACAAGACTTTAATATTGTTACACTTTAGGTATGGCACAAGAAGGAAATTTTTCGAACCGCGTACAGGACGTTATTCGCCTGTCTCGTGAGGAGGCAATTCGCTTAGGTCATGATTACATCGGAACCGAGCATTTGCTCTTAGGCATTATTCGCGAAGGCGAAGGTATTGCCGTAAAGATCCTCCGGAATCTTGGAGTCGATCTCTATAAGATAAAGAAGGCGATCGAAGATACAGTGCGTTCCGGGGGAGCGACACTGACGATCGGCAACATCCCGCTTACCAAACAAGCGGAAAAAGTGCTGAAGATCACCTATCTTGAAGCGAAGCTTTACAAAAGCGAAGTCATAGGAACGGAGCATCTGCTCCTTTCGCTATTGCGCGACGAAGATAATATCGCAGCACAGATACTCAATCAATTCAACTGCACCTATGACGGTATCCGTGCGGAGCTTGATAACATCATCTCCGGCAGAGCTACACCTGCTCCGAAGCAGCAGCCGGCCGGTGAAAAGAAGCATGAGAAGACGAAAACCCCCGTGCTCGATAACTTTGGCCGCGATCTGACAAAATATGCTGCCGAAGATAAACTCGATCCCATCGTTGGCAGAGAAAAAGAGATTCAGCGTGTTGCCCAGATCCTATCTCGCCGCAAGAAGAATAATCCGGTTCTTATCGGTGAGCCCGGCGTAGGCAAGACTGCCATCGCCGAAGGGCTTGCACTTCGCATCGTCCAAAAGAAGGTGCCGCGTGTGCTATTCGATAAGAGAGTCGTGACGCTCGATCTTGCAGCTCTGGTTGCAGGTACGAAGTACCGCGGACAATTTGAAGAGCGCATGAAAGCCGTGATGAACGAGCTTGAAAAAGCGAAAGATGTTATCCTATTCATCGACGAGCTTCATACGATCGTCGGCGCAGGCGGAGCTTCGGGTTCGCTCGATGCTTCGAACATGTTCAAGCCTGCTCTGGCCCGTGGAGATATTCAGTGCATCGGAGCAACGACTTTGGATGAGTACCGTCAATTCATCGAAAAAGACGGAGCGCTTGATCGCAGATTCCAAAAGATCCTTGTCGATCCGCCTTCAGTCGATGAAGCGATCCAGATCCTGACGAACATTGCGTCGAAGTACGAAGAGCATCACAGCGTTCGTTATTCCGCGAAGGCGATCGAATCTGCCGTGAAGCTCAGTGAGCGCTACATTACCGATCGTTTCCTTCCGGATAAAGCCATCGACGTGATGGATGAGGCCGGATCTCGCGTGCATTTGGCGAACGTCCACGCACCGCAGAATGTCGAAGATCTTGAAAAGAAGATCGAAGATATTAAGGTACAGAAGAATCTTGTCGTCAAGACGCAGAATTTCGAAGAAGCTGCTCGCCTTCGCGATCTTGAGAAGAAGTACCAGCAGGAACTTGAAGCTGCGATCAATGCATGGGAAGATGAGATCGGCAGCCAGGTTTACGATGTCTCCGAAGATGATATTGCCGATGTCGTCGCAATGATGACGGGCATTCCTGTAAACAAGGTAGCGCAAAGTGAGAGCATCAAGCTCTTGAAGATGAGCGAAGCATTGCAGGGAGTCATTGTCGGACAGGATGAGGCTATCGATAAGCTTACGAAAGCCATTCGCCGTACGCGTGCAGGTTTGAAAGATCCTGCCCGCCCGATCGGAAGCTTCATATTCCTTGGCCCGACGGGCGTTGGAAAGACAGAGCTTGCTAAAGCACTGGCACGATATCTCTTCGAATCCGAAGAGAATCTGATTCGCATCGATATGTCGGAATACATGGAGAAGTTTTCGGTATCGCGCTTAGTCGGTGCTCCTCCGGGATATGTCGGCTATGAAGAAGGCGGCCAACTAACGGAGAAAGTCCGTCGCAAACCGTATTCCGTTGTGCTTCTCGACGAAATCGAAAAAGCACATCCCGATGTCTTCAACATCTTGTTGCAGGTATTGGATGACGGAACGCTGACCGATTCTCTCGGCCGCAAAGTCGATTTCAAGAATACGATCATTATCATGACTTCGAATGTCGGAACGCGCGACATCAAGAAGCAGCCTCGCATCGGCTTCGGCGAATCTGCCGGAGGCGACGAGCATGATAAGATGAAGGGCCAGATCGATGAATCGATGAAACGTCTCTTCAATCCCGAATTCCTGAACCGCGTCGATGAGACGATCGTCTTCCGCTCGCTGACTAAAGAAGATATCGTGCAGATCATTCAGATCTCGCTCAAGAAACTTCTCGTTCGCGTCGAGCAGATGGGCGTCAAGGTCGAACTTTCGCCGAAGGCATTGGAGTTCGTTGCCGATAAAGGCTTTGATAAGCAATACGGCGCTCGTCCGCTGCGCAGAGCGATGCAGAAATACATCGAAGATCCGATCGCCGAGGAGATCTTGAAAGGCGCCGTGAAGGAAGGCTCCATCGTCCGAGTCGATGTTGCCACTAACGAAGCCGAACTGCTCTTCCAGATCGAAACACAGAGCGGCGAAACTTCGACGACGACCGTTCATCATGCAACGATCGAAGAAGTGATGAAAGAAGCCGGTATCACTCATGCCGAAGATATCGAAGACGATACGACAACGGCCGGAGCAGTAAGCGAAGAGAAGAAGTAATTCGCTGAGACCAGATTAAATAAAAAAAGCCACAGACTATTGGTCTGCGGCTTTTTTTATATGATCAGTTTCATACCTCACCCTTTCTTCCCATAGATCATCATCCAAAAACCGGCCCAGGGAGCGAAGAGGGATTGATTAATTGCATTGAGAAACTTGGGATATTTGCGGCGATAGGAATCGCACATGGCGAAGTGGACGTCTTTGAATTTTGCGAACATCTTACGGGCATCGCTGCGAGAGTATGCCTTGCCTAATGGGTTTGCCCCACCGTCATAGACTCGAACCCAATCTTTATATCCATGAACTTTGCCTTTAAGCAGCCCGCTCAGGAAATAAAGCGGTACGCCGATCCAGGTATGCAGCGAATGCTTATGGTAGAGCATGATGACGATCTCGCCTCCGGGTTTGAGGACACGGTAAACTTCATCGATGGCCTTCTGCGTATCGGGAGTATGATGCAAAACTCCGAAGGAGTAGACTACATCGAAAGTTGCATCGGCAAATGGAAGATTCTCTGCGTCGGCCGAAAGAAACTCGCCCTGCAAGCCTTCTAAATTGAATCTTTGCTTCGCCAGGCGCGGGCCCTCTTCGGTCAGATCGATTCCGGTAACGATGGCACCGTTGCGTGCAAATTGCAGACTATCGGTTCCGAGGCCGCATCCGATCTCGAGCAATTTCTTTCCGCGGAATCTCTTGAAGCCGCAGAGCCGCTCCATAAAAGGCTGTGTGGCATAGCGGAAGCGCTCGACTTCGTCGTAAAATTCTTTTGTGCCCGGCGGTAGATCGGTGAACTGCGTGCCGCAGGGCTGCGCATTCCAGTAATCGTGGACTTCCGCTTTCAGAGCGGCATCTTCCTGAGTATGTACTTCAGTAGCATTCATAATTTCGTCATTCTGCTGCAGAGCGAAGAATGACTTCTCTCCTTATACAGCCATTACTTCTTTTTCTTTCGAGGCAACCATCGCATCGATATCCTTGACTTTCAGATCGGTCTTTTTCTGGATCTCGTCCTCGCCTCTTTTACGTTCGTCTTCGGAAAAATGTTCTGCCTTTTCGGCTTTTTTCAGATGCTCCATGGCATCGCGCCGCACGTTGCGGATGGCAACCTTGGCTTCTTCTCCCAGCCTCTTCACCAGTTTCGTGATCTCCTTGCGGCGTTCCTCGGTCAGAGGCGGCATCGGTACACGGACGAACGTGCCATCGCTTGAGGGATTGAGACCAAGATTCGCATCGCGGATCGCCTTCTCGATATGGCCGGCCAAACCTCTATCCCACGGTTGGATCGAGATAGTATGTGCATCGGGGATGGAAAGATTCGCTACCTGATTTAAGGCCATCATTGTACCGTAGGCATCGACCTTAACGGTATCGAGCAGTGCTGTAGAAGCACGGCCTGTTCGGATCTTATTCAATTCATTATGGCAGGCTTCGATAGCCTTTCCCATGCGGTGGTCACAATCGGCAATAATCTCTTTTGTAGTATTCATACGATCAGACTAAGAAAGCAAATGAAATATTGTACGAGACTTAGGGAATGACTTTCGAGCCTACTCCCTCTTCGGTCAGTACGCGCATAAGGTTTCCGCGCTCGTTCATATTGAACACAATAATCGGAAGTTTATTTTCCTGGCACATCGTGATCGCCGTCATATCCATGATGCGAAGTCCGCGCGAAAGGACATCGGCATAGCTGATGACGGGAATTCGAAGAGCTTTCGGATTTTTTTCAGGATCGGAATCGTAAATTCCGTCGACGCGCGTTCCTTTGAGTACAGCTTCGGCATCAATTTCCGATGCCCTGAGCGCTGCAGCCGTATCGGTAGTAAAGTAAGGGTTGCCTGTTCCGCTTCCGAAGATCACGATCCGTCCCTTTTCGAGATGCCTTATCGCTTTACGGCGAATGAAGGGTTCGGCAATTGCCGTCATGGTGATGGCCGACATGAGGCGGGTATACATGCCTTTGGATTCAAGGGTATTCTGCAGGGCAAGGGCATTGATCATCGTTGCCAGCATACCCATGTAATCGCCTTGTACTTTCTGCACTCCATCGACACTTCCCTTTACACCTCGGTAGATATTTCCGCCGCCGACAACGACGGCAACTTCAGCACCGAGATGGTGAGCGGCAATAATATCATCGGCGAATTGATTGACCACTTTCGGATCGATGCCGAATTGCTCGGTCCCCATGAGGGATTCGCCCGAAAGCTTCAGAAGGATGCGTTTATACTTTGTCGTAGCAGCCATATACAAAAATACGCCTTAACGGACTCCTTGCAAAAAAGCACCCGCCGGGCGGGTGCTTCTTATGCGGTGAGAATATGATTACGCTTCTTGCAGCGCAGGCTCGTGATGGCCTTCGCCAAGTTGCATGCGGATAAATCCGCTGACGGTAACTCCGGCTCCGGCTTCCTTCAGGATGTCGGTGATCGTTTTCGAAGCATCCTTGATGAAGCTCTGCTCGAGCAGGCAATTATCCTGGTAGAATTTCTCAAGCTTGCCCTGAGCAATACGCTCGATGAATTCTTCCTTCTTGCCTTCGTTACGCATCTGTGTTTTGTAGATCTCGATCTCGCGCTCGATCGTATCTTTCGAAATACCTTTACGATCCAGAGCCATCGGATTCATTGCTGCAACCTGCATGGCAATATCGCGGCCGATAGCTTTGGCCGTATCGCCATTGACTCCGGTAATTGCCACAAGAACTCCGAGCTTTGCACCCGGATGGATGTAGCTTGCAACCGTTCCGTTACCGGAATCGAGCATTTCGAAGCGGCGTGCTTCGATCTTCTCGCCGATACGTCCGGTCTGGGCGCCTACTTCTTCGGAGATCGTGGCACCGTTGGATAGCTTTACCATCAGGAATTCTTCGCGCGAATTCGGGCTTGCTGCAAGTGCCGAATTGGCGATATCCTGAGCGAAGGCAACGAAAGACTCATTGCGTGCAACGAAATCGGTCTCGGAATTTACTTCGGCGATAACGGCCTTCTTTCCATCGGGTGAAACCGATGCAGCGATAACGCCTTCTTTGGCAACGCGATCAGCACGTTTTGCTGCGCTGGCTGCGCCCTTCTTACGTAAAATATCCAGAGCCTGCTCTTCGTTTCCGCCTGCCTCTTCGAGTGCTTTCTTGCAATCTGCCATTCCCGCGCCTGTGCGGTCGCGGAGTTTCTTGACTTGTTCTGCTGTAATTACTGCCATTGTTGTACCTAATATTAAATTCTTTTCCAATTGGGCCTCCGACTCACTAAAACGGCGAGCGCTTTATTCAAGGCTCGCCGCTATAGCACAATTGAGAGCCTGTATTTATGCTGCGACAGTTTCTTCTGCTGCCGGAGTCTCGATCTCTTCGATATCGCTTTCCTTTTGGAGGCGTTCGGGTTCGGCGCCTTCATCCATCTTCTTGGCCTTGGCCATTGCACGTCCTGCATTGATCGCATCGGCGAATGCATGGACAAAGAGCTGGACGGAGCGAAGCGCATCATCGTTGGCCGGGATCGGATAATCGACAAGATCCGGATCGACGTTCGTATCGACAAGTGCGAAGATCGGAATTCCGAGCTTGCGCGCTTCATCGACTGCAATATGTTCTTTCTTAATATCGATGATGATCATCGCTGCAGGAAGTCCGCGCATTTCAGAAATGCCACCTAGCGTTGCATCGAGTTTGATCTTCTCTCTGGAGAAAAGCAACTGCTCTTTCTTCGTGTAGTTCTCGATCGTGCCATCGGCATCCATCTTATCGAGATTCTGCAGGCGCTTGATCGATTTACGGATCGTCGCAAAATTGGTGAGCATGCCGCCCGGCCAGCGGTCGGTTGCGTGATACTGTCCGCAGCGGATCGCTTCTTCCTTGATCGCACCGCGAAGCTGCTTCTTCGTGCCGACAAAAAGGAAACGCTTGCCTTCGGAAGCCAAACGCTCTGCGGCGTTCAAAGCGTCTTCAGCCAACTGCTGGGATTTCTTGAGATCGATGATATGGATTCCGTTGCGCTCCATGAAGATGTACGGTTTCATCTTCGGATTCCAACGACGGGTAAGATGCCCAAAATGGGCGCCTGAAGCTAAGAGGTCTTCTAAACTGATTCGCATGTGATTTCTATTGGTTTGATTCTCTACATCCTCTTGAACCGAAATCCGCCGGAGCAGACACCCTCGGAGCAATTAGGAGAATGTATATGTGATTGGAACAGTGGCTAGTGACCAGTGGACAGTGGCTAGCAACTAGCCACTTGCAACTGATCACTACCCGAAAATTATCTCTTCGAGAACTGGAATTTCTTTCTCGCTTTCGGATGTCCGTATTTTTTACGCTCGACCATACGCGGATCGCGCGTCATGAGGTCTTCTTTGCGAAGTACGGATTTGAACTCTTCGTTGATCTCGACAAGTGCGCGGGAAATTCCGAGGCGAACAGCGCCTGCCTGACCGCTTGTACCGCCGCCGACAACATTGGCGCGGACGCTATAGCTGCCATGCTGGCCCGTTGCTTTCAGCGGACGAACCACATCTTCACGATGGATCGGATTGGCGAAAAATGTTTCGAACTGCTTTCCGTTAATGGAAATATCCGCTGCCGTAGAGCCGGAGATCGGAGTGAGGATCACACGTGCAACAGCCTCTTTGCGCCGTCCTACATGAATCTTTGCTTGCGTCTTTGCCATAAAAATTAATTATTATGCAATCGTTAATACTTTCGGTTGCTGTGCCTCATGCGGATGCGCAGATCCGGCGTAAACTTTCAGCTTCATTCCGACTTTCTTGCCGAGTGAATTCTTCGGAAGCATTCCTTTGACTGCACTCTCGATAATGCGGTCAGGATTTTTTGCGCGGACATCCTTGAACTTCGCAAAGCGTGCGCCGCCCGGATACAATGTATTGTGATAATACTCTTTCTGCTCCATGCGCTTGCCGGTAAGTTTTACTTTCTCGGCATTGATGACGACGACAAAATCGCCGGTATCGATATGCGGAGTGAAGGTCGCTTTATGCTTGCCGCGAAGCACGCGAGCAACTTCCGTTGCAAGGCGTCCGACGGTCTGCCCTTCGGCATCGACTATATACCAGCTCTTTTTTAGTTCGCCCTCTTTGGCACTGTAGGTGCGCAGGGAAAGCTTATCTTTCTTATCCACGTTGAAAATCTCCTAAAATTAATCAAAAATCGCGCTTTTGCGGATTTTGTAGCGGGGTAATAAGCGGAAAACGGGCGAGAAAGTTCCGGTTTATTCGAATTCCGGTAGGGAATCCAGAGCTGCTGAGTGCCCATAAATACAGAGGCAACAAGTGCTGGAGAAGACGGATCTGAAAACCATAGTGGGGGGGGGGGGGCCTGGAA
>JAUZOQ010000097.1 GCA_030706385.1 Bacteroidota bacterium
ATTGAGAAAACCAACAAAAACATGGGGATTTTGGAATAAAATTTAGATTGAATCCCAGACCTCCAATTGCACCTTATATCGGTCGTGACGAATCAAGAGTCGTATAGTCTTGGGTTACCGATTGCATTCCAGCACCGCTATAGTTAGTCTTAAATGCCGTGAGCAAGAAATCTGCAGTCCCTCCCGCGAACGCATAGATCTGGAGATCATGATCGATAGTAAACCGGAGTTTTATTTCAACGGGAATTTCGAGAAAATTCTCTGTATAGACTGACCGCTGGCCAGTCATTCCGGACTGCGGAATCCCATCGCTATACGATATCTCCGTTTTGCTCTGAACATAGAGGATCTGACCGCTGAGTGCCCAAGAGGGCTTTATCCAATAATCCGATTGAATTCCCCCGATGAAACCCGCAGCCGGTTCACGAGGCATATCCCCAGCAAAATTAATATTTTCATAGTAAGCCAAGTTCATTCCAACTCTTGCACCGATATCGAGACTCTGCGCATGGACGCACGAAACGAATAGCCCGATAATGCCAACGATTATCCTAGAATATTTGACGCCTTTCCCCCGTGTCTCGTGGATCATACGACAAAGGTACGCATGATTCGGCCTGAAAAGTGATCTGCGATCAGTGATTGATAGCGTATATCCTGCGAGGATAGCGGAAGCTTATGCATCCGGAATTTCCGGCTCAACGAGTTTTGCCAGCTTTTCTAATGATTCTTGCCATCCCAGATAGCACATCTCTGCCGGGATAGCCGCAGGAATGCCCTCTTGTGTGACCTTCAGTTCAGTACCAACCATCACCTTTTTGAGCGAGATCGTCGTGATCATTTCTCCGGGAAGATTCGGATCGTCGAAGGCATCCGTATGCTTGATGAATTCATTTGGTTTTATTTCCAAGAATTTTCCGCCGAAAGAATGTCCGTTACCTGTGGAAAAATTGGTGAACGACATTTTGTAACTGCCGCCCGTCCGTGCATCCATCTCATGGACTTCGCACAGGAATCCATACGGCGGAAGCCAGAATGCCATTGCCTTCGCCTCCGTAAAGGCGCGATAGACTTTTTCCGGAGATGCTTTCAGAACTCGGTGCAATGTTACGCTATTAGTTGCCATGTTGCTTTATCGGATTGAGTATTTTAGTAGAAATGGAATTCACTTTTTTTTTATCGAGAAGATCAATCATTCAGCCCCTTGCCTCCCAGAATCCGCTTCATGGATTTTTCAATCCTTGCTTCTCTGGTCTTGGATTGTTTCGGTGCGGCAAAATAAAGAAGGTACGCACGCTGCCTTCCGGGCGTTAGTGAAGTAAATGCGGTTTTCAAGGCGCGGTTCTTCTGTAATATCTTTTGAAATTCTTCAGGTACCTTAGACTCTGAAGTCTTCTTCAAAGGTACTTTCAGACCCGCTTTTTCAACTTCGATCGCTTCATAGATGTATGCTTTCAAGATGGGCTTCAATTCCATTATCTCGCGTACATTGGTGAAGCGGACGTGCCGCCCTGCCTGCACATTCTCCGTTTGTTGAATAAGAATAGCCTTCTCATCACGCAACAATGCACCTTTGACAAAGAGCAGTGCGCAGTAGTCCTTGAATGCGTGAATGAGGATGATATTTTTTTTCTCGAAAGTGTAGCACGGAACGCCCCACTTCAATTCTTCGGTCAGCCCGCAGCTTAGAACGATTGTTCTTAACTTCTTCTCTTCCTTCTGCCACTTTCCGGCCTTGGCAAAGTAGAAATCAACTTTAGGATTTGTCTTCGTCATGAGTCAATATTTGTACTTGGATTTTATACAAGCCTCTCGGAATATTGGTTTCGAGGAGGCCGAAGGCTAACGCGAGGCCCTGTTCACCAATACCTTCAGCTCCGACATCTCTCGCATTGCGAATTCGATCCCTTCCCTGCCGAATCCGGAATCTTTGATTCCGCCATAGGGCATCGTATCGATTCTGAAAGTATTCGTATCGTTTACGATCAAACCGCCGACTTCGAGCTCTTCGTAAACCGATTCGATGATCTTCGGATCGCCTGAATAGAGCGAGGCCTGCAGGCCATAGCGGCTTGAATTGATTTTTCGAATTGGCTCGGAAATCTCATCGTAGGGAATAACAAGAAGAACAGGAGCGAATGCTTCTTCTTTATTGATCAGGGCATCTTCAGGAACATTGGTCAGCACGGTCGGCGTAATGTAATTCGGCGGCATGTAGTTTCCGCAATGCATCGTTGCTCCGGCAGCGACGGCCTCATCGATCCATGACTTTGTTTTCAGCGATGCGGCTTCCGAGATCATCGGACCCAAGATTGTCGCTTCATTTGTCGGCTCCCCGGCGCCGATAGCTTTCGAAGCACGAACGATCTTATCGAGCATTTCATCGAAGTATTGGCGACGCACATAAAGATTTTGCAGGCTGATGCAGACTTGCCCGGCATAATAATATGCAGCTGTCGTAAGTGCCGTGATGAGCGAATCCCAATCTTTCACTTCATCGATAATGGCAGAGCCATTGCCTCCGAGCTCCAATGCAACTTTCTTTTTCGGCACAAGCGATTTCAGCTTCCAGCCTACTGCTGCACTTCCAGTGAAAGAAAGCATAGCGATGCGCGGATCGGTGACCATTGCTTCGGCAACATGATTCTCGCACGGCACAACATTCAGCACTCCATCGGGCAGACCGGCTTCGCGCATGATATCGCTAAGGATGAATGAAGTGAGTGGAGTCTGAGGTGCGGGTTTCAAGATGACGGTATTCCCCGCTGCGATCGCAGGGGCAACTTTATGAGCGACAAGATTGAGCGGAAAGTTGAATGGCGTTATCGCAGCGATAACTCCAATAGGAAAATATCGATACGTTACTCTTCTTCCGACAGCATTCGGAGCGCCAAGCAGATCGGGCAAAATATCATCTTCTCCATGCAATGCAGCTTTTGCAGCTGCAGCAAAAGTGAAGACTGCGCGATCAACTTCGATACGCGAATATGTTATCGGCTTGCCGCTTTCGGAAGTAATGAGTTGGGCAATCTCTTCTTTGCGTGAAGCGATTCCATCGGAAGTGCCCTGCAAGATGCGCGATCTGCGAGCCGGCGATTCATCACGAAACGTTTGAAATACTTTTGAGGCTTCGGCAATCGCCATCTCCATTTGTGTCGAATCGGCATAACTGACAGAGCCGACATTCGTACCCGAATGCGGGCTGAGCACGTCACGAACTCCTGCCGCTCCTTCGGCTTCAAGAGATCCGATGATGGGATGACGGTTAAGCGACATCTACTGTTTGGTAAATGTATACTGCCCTCTTTCGTTATGATCGACGGTGATCGTATCGCCGGGCATGAACTCACCTCCCAACAATTTTGTGGCAAGCGGATCGACGATCTGCTTTTGGATCACTCGCTTCAGCGGACGCGCACCATAGATCGGATCGTAACCCGTTTTCGCAAGCCACTCTCTGGCATCATCGGTGATGATGATATCCATTCCTTCCTTCCCTACCATTGTGATCAGATTCCGGATCTGCAGATCGACGATCCTTCGGAGATCACTTTGCAAAAGTGGCTGGAACATCACGATCTCATCGATACGATTCAGGAATTCCGGACGCATCGTCTTACGAAGTTCGTTAATGAGCTTGATCTTCAGATCGCTCATAATGGCATCGCGGTTCTCATCGGTCATCCGCTGGATCTGCTCAGTGATGAGCTGCGAGCCGATGTTTGAAGTCATGATGATGATCGTGTTCTTGAAATCGACCGTTCGTCCCTGCGAATCCGTCAGCCTGCCGTCATCGAATACTTGAAGAAGAATATTAAAGACATCGGGATGCGCTTTCTCGATCTCATCGAGCAGAACGACACTATACGGCCGGCGCCGCACTGCCTCCGTTAACTGGCCGCCTTCTTCGTAGCCCACATATCCCGGAGGCGCACCGATCAAACGAGAGACGGAGAATTTCTCCATGTATTCGGACATATCGATGCGGACCATTGCATGCTCGTCATCGAAAAGAAATTCCGCAAGTGCCCGCGCAAGTTCGGTCTTGCCGACTCCCGTGCTTCCCAGAAAAATAAAACTTCCGATCGGGCGATTCCTATCCTGCAAGCCCGCCCTCGAGCGCCGGATCGAATTCGAAACCGCCGTGACTGCTTCTTCCTGCCCGACAACGCGCTCGTGAAGATTCTCTTCCATCTTGAGGAGCTTCGAGCGCTCGCTCTCCAGCATTTTTGAAACGGGAATCCCCGTCCACTTCGCAACAACTTCGGCAATATCCTAGGCGCCGACTTCTTCTTTGAGAAGTTGTTTATCTTTCTGGATCTTCTCCAGTTCATCCTGCTTTGCCTTCAGATTTTTTTCGATCTCGGCGATCTTTCCGTACCGGATCTCGGCAACCTTCGCAAAATCTCCTTCGCGCTCGAACCGTTCGGCATCGAGCCGCACCTGCTCGATCTCTTCTCTGGATGCTCGGATCTGCTTAATCAGATTTTTTTCTAGCTCCCAGTGCGACCGGATCCTCGTGCGCTCTTCGGTTAGCTCCGCAAGCTCTTTATCGATCTCTCCGAGTCGTGCCTTCGTTGCTTCTTTGATCGATGCCATGGCTCAAGAAAATGTAAAATTAAAAATGTAAAATGTAAAATGTAAAATCTAAGATATAGAATGCAAAAGTGAATGAACCGGATTCAACCATTCTAACTCCAAACCCCATACCCCAAACCCTAATTCCGGTACTGCAGACCGAGCCGTGCACCGAAGGTGGAGAGGTGCCAGTTCAGATCTTTCACTGCATCGAAGAGCGGCATATTGATGTAGGCTCCGACGAGCAAGGAGAAATTCTTGTTGAGCTTGAACTGTACACCCGGCGATAACTCAAGCGCAAGCTGGAATGACGTCGCTTCAGGCAACGTACCGGATTTGAGATTGAACTTTCGCGCTCCCGTGGTCTGCCGAGCAGAGTCGATACTTGTATTGTAATCCAAGGTGGCGGGATAGAGAATTTCTGCCGTCTCGCTGTAATGCGCGCTGAGCAAAATATCGGCAGAGAGTCCGGCATAGATATAGAATTTCTCCGGAATAAAATAATGGTAGATGCCGCCGTGGATCGAGAGATAACTAAGCGTTGCATCGGCTACGAATTCTTCGACGACTTTCGACTTGCGCGCACCTGTCGTATCCCCGTAGTAGATCGAATCCTGAGAGAACGTCGTATGTGTAGCAGCAGCCGCTCCGTTAAAATTGCTATACCCAATTCCCATGCTGATCTGGAAATTCTTACTGAAGGGATAGATATAGTTCAACGCAAATCCTCCCGATAGTCGCGAACGGAAATCATCGAACGTCCCTGCTCCTTTTAAGTAGGATGGCTTCGGAAAGGTAACGTTCGATACTGTCATCGAAGGTGTTGCCGTTACCTGAATCGTCCATGATTTGCAGCTTGGGCAGATCTGTCCTTTGCCTTCATAGAGTTGATACACCCACATGCTTCCGACTTGCGTGCGGCAGATCACCCAGAACGACTCATTCCCCGCAGCATCGGCAAGCCGCAAACTCATGAAGCCGCATGTACCTGTATCACGGATCTTGAAGAGCAGCGGAACCTGCGGAGTCCCGGCATCGAATTTCGGCACATTGACCGGCGAGCGGAAGTTGCTGCTATCGATGATCGTAATGCTCGCAAGTCCTGCATCGAATATTCTATCGTCGCGCGCAATAAGAGCAAGCGGGCCTTTACCATCGTCGGAGACGATCTCCAAAGTCGGCCGCACGGTGTCCTTCATATCCGGAATGGTCTCGACAAGCTGTCCGGCGTTATTGCCATACGAATCATAATTATCTCCGGCAACTCCGAAGCCATAGGAATACAATCCGAACGGCAGATCGCACGAAACAAAGTGCGAGCCATAGCCGATCTCATACTGCGCGATGGCATAGCGAGAAATGCCGATCGTTTTATAAAACTTCGGCGGAATAAGTCTGCCATCAAGTTTCAACGTGCTGATCGCATCGTTCGGCACGACAAGATTAACATAGTGATGCCAGTCGCCTTTAACGGGCGTTACGAATCGGTAATATTTTAAGAACTGTTCCGTTGGTGTGATGAAGAGCATGAAGGGATCTCCGACCTTCACCGAATCTGCATCGGAGCTTTGTGCATACTCTGCTACAAGTACGGGCTTATTCGTCGTGATCAATGAATTCTCGACAAGGTGATTATTCTCGTAGAACTCGCCGGCATTCTTCAGCTTTGCAACAACCTGATTATTGACAAAGACCTGCGTGCCCGGTTCGCTGGAAATGACGCGGACCACATACTCGGATTTGCTCTCGAATCTGCCAACATAGAACTGCCTTCCCCAACTTGGTATCGGCGGCTCTTCTTCAAGTAGCTGATCGCAAAAATTAACATTGGGCGGAACCTGCGCGCAGATATGCCCGGTGAAAAATGCGATCGGCTTGCTGGAAGTCACGAGCGTACCCGTCAGATCGCTCTTGGCATCGCCGCGCGTCGTCCCTTGCAGCTGGTAAACATCTCCTTGCTGCATCGAGACACTGAACGTTTCGCCGGCATGCCTGCCGCCTTTCGTATTTCCAGTAAGTGTGATGGTTACATTCGTATTATTATCCGTTGCGACGAAAGAAATCTGCGATGTGAAAGCATCTTCCGTGCCAGCAAGGGCATAATAGCAAGCTCCTCGGTACGAAGTACCCAAAACATTCGTCGGATAGGCAAGATAGGTATCGGTGCTCGCCTTGCGATTCGAAAGACCGTAAACAGCAACGGGATTATCCGTGACGACATGGACTCCGAGCTTCAGGATCTGATCGCTGCCAAATACCTGTGCGATCGTATCGATCTCGACAGGAAGGATCTGATTGGCGTTAAGAAAAAAAGTTTTTGTGATTCCAAGACCGGGAATGGTTACCGTTCCGCGCGTTTCTTTATCGCCGGTGATATAGAGACGAAAATTCATGAAGGCGCCGAACTCATTCTTCGCATTCTGCGGAAAGCAGACCCAGAAATCCTTGCCTCGCGATTCGGAAAAATTTGCCATCTTCGAATCGGCCAGCGATGCCTGTCCGAAAAGATCTCGTTCGGCGAAAGCCAAAAGTAGAACTGCGATGACAAGAAAAAATTGTTTTGTTCTCAAACGAGTATTCGTATTACGATTCTAGAGTTTAATGAACTACGACAAAATGGACATCTTGTTTATACACAACCTGATTATCCGCTGAATACGCCGTAAAGCGCAAAAAGTAACTGCCGGCAGCATATTTATCCGAACGGTAGATGAGCGAATGCTTCCCGCTTCCGGTCGGTTGCTTTTTCTGAAGCTCGGTAACGATATTCCCGCCTTCATCAAACACCTGTGCAGAGATAGATTCCGGAAGCGAATTGGTGAATGTAAAATTCACGACCTGCCCGTATGTTGCCGGAGAAGGATAGACTTCGACCGGATACGATTCATGCTCGACCATCTGCTGCACTAAAGTAGGAGTAAGAATATATTTTGCTGCCTCGCTTGAATTCGGAGCCGCAGGGCAGAGCGCGTACGACGATTGGTTCTTGGCGAAATCCTGAATCTTGATCGTCAGGCAGCTGGTTAGCTCGGGCTTCTTAATACTAAATCGGAATTGCGGCGCTCCTACATCGAAGACGGGATAGGAAACCGGATTTGCCTGGTCGCTGGAATCGGTGATCATGATCGTTGCCAGGCCGAGATCGTTGATCCTATCGTCACGAGCGATCAAGACGATCTCGCTTGCATCGATGGTTTGTGCAAGCTCTAGGGTCGGCTTTGAAGTATCGGCCATTCGTTCGATTGGCGCAACGCGTTGGCCGGCGCAGTTACCATAGGAATCGTAATTATCGGAACCCACTCCGAAGCCGTATGAGTATAGCCCGAACGGCCTGTCGCAACTGATCGAATGCGAGCCGAAGCCCACTTCGACCTGACCGATGGCAAAGCGCGTTATTCCGATGGACTTGAATTTTGACGAAGATATTCCTAATCCATCGAGACGTAACGAATTCATTGCATTCAGCGGCACAACAACGGTGATGTAGTGATTCCAACTTCCCGCAACGGGTGTTGCGAAGCGGTATGACTGAAGAAATTGCTCCGTCGGAGCAATGAGCATCAGAAACGGATCGCCGACCTTTACCGTATCGGCATCCGAGCTTTGCGCGTATTGGCCGACGAGAATCGGATTATTGCTCGTGACCAAAGCATTATCGGCAACATGATCGTTCGCATAGAACTCTCCGGCTCCGAGAGTTGCTACCAGCCGCGAATTGAGAAAAATTTTCGTATCCGGTTCGCTCGCCACTGCGCGCAAGGCATACTCTTGCTTGCCGATCATTTTCCCGAGAAAGAATTGCTTACCCCAGGAATTTATCGGCGGCTCTTCTTCAAGAAGCTGATCGCAGAAATTAACATTCTTCGGGACCTGAGCACACGTATGCCCTGTGAAAAACGCGATCGGTTTTGTCGAAGTGACGAGCGATCCCGTCAGGTCGCTTCTTCCATCGCCATGAGTTGCTCCCTGCAATTGATACGTCTGGCCTCGCTGCAATGTCACGTTGAAATTTCTGCCGGCAAGTTTGCCGTCCTTTGTATTTGCCGTAGGATCGACTGAGACCATGGTGTTATCTTCGACAGCCACGATCGTGATCTGCGATGTAAATTGAACCTCTGCACTGACAAGAGGATCGTAGCACATGGCGCGGTATGCAGTACCAAGAACATTTGTCGGATAGGCAACGTACGTATCGGTACTTGCTTTCCTGTTGGATAAGCCATAGACGGCGACGGGATGATCGGAGATGACGTGAATGCCGGAATTTTCTATAATACCGCTGGAAACTATCTGCATCGCAGTATCGATATCGATCGAAATGATCTCCGAAGCATTTATCGAGAACGGAATGGTCTTGTTCAGCGAAGGAATCATCACCGATCCCTTGGCTGCTTGATCACCGGTGATAAAGAGTTTGAATTTTATGAATGCGTTAAACTCCGTCTTAGCATTCTGCGGAAAGCATACCCAGAAATCCGTACCGCGCGTATCCGATTGAGCATAGATGAGGTTTGGCGCGATGAGGCCCGAAAGCAAGAAGAAAACTATGACGGAAGCAGGAAGTCTCTGTTTCACAGTCTTGGATCTTGTCAATGGAGTACGATGAATCGCGAATCCTGTGTGATGTTTTCCGACCCGGTCGAAGTATAGGTCACAAGCCTTATGTGGTACGTGCCTGTTGCCACAAGATTGGTCTGGAAATCATAGGAATGGATTCCATTGGGAAGCATTTGGCGGGGCTGCAATTCCTTCACGATCTTATCGTTGATATCGACGATCCGCAGCGAGGCTTCCAACGGGTAGTGATTATAGAACTGGATCTTGGCGATCTCGCCGCGCCGCGCCGGCGATGGAAAGGTCTCGATGATGTAGGTATCGCGCCGGGGGCGAAGCGCCGGACTTGACAATCCGGTCGAATCCTGGCCGCCGGAATCCTGTGCTGCCGCCACAGATACCAGCATGGATAAGGCAAGCAAGCCGAAGAAGAGTTGGAAAGCGTTCTTCACAATTGAAGCAAAAATTTTTGAATGATAAAAACCCATTACGTAAACTCCATTTCACGGTTTTTGGGTTCAGGAAAATGAGAAAATGCGGATCGCCACCGAATCGGGAAATCGATACAAATCATTTCCTTTGATCGTGCGTCAACTCTTACAAGCAGTCAAAACTTGTTGTGAAGGTGCTTTCGATTATTTACCTTGAATGCCTCGCCCAATTCTTTTCTTCATTAACTCTTCTTTATTAGCTTTGAAGTATGTAATAGCCTTTCCTAAGTTCTCTTCTGTGACCATTTTCTCTTCTTCAAGTTTATTATCATCTAAGAAATGGATATTGGGGTAGAGATTCTTGAATGAGCCTATATTTTTTATTTCTCCTTTCACTTTTTCAAATACAGCAACGCCCCTGTCAAAATCATTAAAGCCATGAGCGTTTATGTATCCGCCAACAAGCTGGCTGAAAGTACCGAAGAATGTTTTTAGTTCGAATGCCTGAGATCCAATGCCGCCAACATATGCTGTGTCAAGCATATCGATGAAGACTATTGCCCTTGCCTTCGCAGTATGAAACCAGTAGAACGATTCATCTTTTTTGCCCAGATCGTAAAGTCGCAAGGATAGAAATAGAAGCGATTCAATATCCGTATTGTTGAGATCAGCTTTGATCTTGTTTGCTAACGCTAATATTTTTGTTGTATCTTCGGTGAGAAGTTCAGTCTTGTACTTCCCGATGGAAATTGTAAGTGGATCAGAATTGTAGTAAGGTACTGCATAGAAGGGAAGCCTTCCCTTAATATCTTGTGCTGAGGCCGTAGAAAAAACAAGCATCAAGACGAATGCAGCAAAGCAGGCAGGTTTACTTATTTTCATGTTCTACGTTGATCGAGAATGCAACGGATGTTTTCATTGTAGCGGGTTTGTGCAAAATAATAACCTTCGTTACAGTCTGCCCGTGCCCTGCCGAAGCAATGCATAGCACAATTACTCTTAAGTCATCAAGATGACACTATGCTTTGCCCCGCTAGCTGTTCCCCTTTCGAACGGACTAAGAGTCCGTTCCACTAGATGCAGTAGGATATGTCCCGCAATAATCCTTGCCATTCGATTTCCCCATCATCTTAATCCCCCTAATCTCCCCAAATCCAGGTTCTGACAGCATAAACAACTAAATATTCGAAACTTTATGCCCTTTATTTTCGTTTTATATATGTCCAATCCTTGGACTTTCATGCAGGCCTGCATCCTTCTCGATTGAAGTGTTGACCTAACACCGGCCTGCCGATTTAACCTAAACCTACATACCACTATGACTACATACGAAATAGAAATACTCTCTTCGATCAAACGCGGAGCGGTCTCGCTCTTCATGGGAAATTCCACCGGCACGAATATCACCGATTCTCTTCGCGTTGCCCGCGAGATCGCTCATACGCTCGGCCGGGGAAAAGTCCTCTACATCAATACCGTTCAAACCAAACGACAACTTTCTGCTTCCGTTGCAAAGCTTGCCGGAAATCCGGAGAAGACGCAGAACATCTTAACAAGCGATCCGAATATTCTCTACCTGACTTCCGTTGCCGGCATGCTCTCGAGCATGGAAGAATTCGTGCGCAAAGCACTGGACCGCGGAGTGAAGTTCATCATTATCAACTCGCTCGAATTCTCGTCGAAGGATTATCGGCGGAGAGATGAGCTAATCTTTCAGATCATGCAATGGATGAACTCGTTCGGAACGGGAGTTCTGCTTTTTGCCGAAAGCCCGCGCCAGGCGCCGCGCAGAGGAAAGATCCAACGCTCCGGCGGAGCGGGAAAACTTGCTGCGCTTGCGAAGACGATCGTCTTCTCTGCCGATCCCGAAGATGAATACCGCATGCCTGAAAAAGAAGATGAGAACGATGATTTCGAAGACTTCGAAGAATTCGATCCTGAAGATGAAGAAAGAGATATCGAAGCCTTCGGCGAGATCGTCGACGATGACGATGACGCCGACACTCCCGAATGGAAGCCTGCGAATATGGATGAAGAAATTGCGATCTGCCAGGCTTACAAGAAAAACCATCCTGAGTTCAAAGCGATCGAAGGCGAGATATGGATCGAAGAACGAGAGCGAATCCTTGCTTTGATCGCCGAAGAGAAAAGACGACACGCGAAACGATTGGCAAAGCAGCAGAAAAAACAAGCAGCCAAAGAAAAGAAAAAAGAGAAGCACTCACCTTCTCCGAAGGTAGCACCCGATGGAGCTATCGTATATTCTGCCGATAAACCGGCAGCGCAGAACGGTAAATCAGATGAAAAAGCGGCTCCCCTCCCGCCAAATCCGGACGTTCCTGCGAGAAGGACAAACGGCGCGCGCGAAATGTTAATATGATGAAATAGAAAGGGTTGTGGGGGCTTCCGGGGACGGGGGAAGTTGGTAGTTTAGGAGTTGGTAGTTTGGGAGAGGGGAAAAAATTGTGTCATTGCGCGGAGGGCTTTAGCCCGACGAAGCAATCCCCCGAGGCATGAACTACTACTGCTATCCATTACACCCGAAGGGGATTGCTTCGCCGTGCTGAAGCACGGCTCCCAATGACAATTTTTTTCAGAGCTTGCTGCGCTTCCACTTCCTCGGAATCATTTATCCGAAAATTTCTTTGGATTACTTCATCATCTTTCTTTTGGTAGCTCTTGGTCAAGGTCGATACTACACTATGAAATACGTCCGATCTTCG
>JAUZOQ010000098.1 GCA_030706385.1 Bacteroidota bacterium
CGACAGACGACTTTTCGGAGGTGAACCGCTGCATATATCCCTTATCGATATGCTTGGCAATGAGGTTTGGAGCACGGACTATCTTTCCTCTTCGATCACAGAATATATTTCATGTTCGACGAAGATTCCGGACGGTACCTACATCCTTCGCGCAGCGATCACCGGTCATACTGAGTCCCGGAAGATCGTGATTCGGAACTAAAGAAATCCCGGAATGCCTTACATTGGGCTTGTAACACGATCCCCAACAGTTTCGTAGAGAAAATGCTGATTTCTATCCATCTATTCAATACATTATGTATCGCAAGTTATTTTTTGCTTCCATTGCTGCGTTCCTCTTCGTTCTAGGCAACGCTCAGGCAAAGACCGAATATAAAACGGAAAAGCACACTTCCGCCGACGGAAAGTACACCTACATCACCGTTACCAACGATCCGCTAAAAGCCAGGATCTATACTTTAAAAAATGGACTGACCGTTTATCTCTCAGTCAATAAGGATGCTCCGCGGATCCAAACAATGATCCCAGTTCGCGCGGGAAGCAAAAACGATCCGTCGGATGCAACTGGACTTGCACACTATCTCGAACACATGCTCTTTAAGGGGACGGATAAATTCGGATCCCTTGATTATTCGAAAGAAAAGCCGCTCATCGATGATATCGAGAACCGGTACGAAGAATACCGCCATATCACCGATCCGGCGATCCGAAAAGTAAAATATCACCAGATCGATTCGGTTTCCGGTGAGGCCGCAAAATTCGCCATTGCCAATGAATACGATAAGATGCTTGGCGCTCTCGGAGCAAAAGGCACAAATGCTTTTACCTGGTACGAGCAGACCGTGTATGTCAATGACATTCCATCCAATCAACTGAAGAAATGGTTGCAGATCGAAGCTGAAAGATTTCGCAATCCTGTGCTTCGCCTTTTCCATACCGAATTGGAAGCCGTCTATGAAGAAAAGAATCGTGGTTTAGATAATGATGGTGAAGCAGTCGACGAACTGCTCATGTCCGAGTTGTTCAAGAAACATACGTACGGAACACAGACGACGATCGGCACGATCGAGCACTTGAAGAATCCTTCGATGCGGAAGATCAGAGAGTATTTCGGAAAGAATTACATTCCGAACAACATGGCCATATGCCTTTCCGGCGATCTCGATCCGGATGAAACGATCAGGCTTATAGATCAGGCATTCAGCGGCTATGAAGCGAAACCTGTTCCGAGCTTCTCTTTCTCACCGGAAGATCCAATTACTGCTCCCATCCACCGCGAGATCCTCGGTCCTGATCCGGAGAATGTAACAATTGCATTCCGTTTCCCTGGAATCGCATCGCACGACGCGCTTGTAATGTCATTGATCGACAAGATTTTGTCGAATAATGTAGCCGGACTTATGGATCTCGATCTGAATCAGAAGCAAAAAGTCCTGAGCTCAGGAACATGGGCGATGGAGCAAACCGACTACAGCGTACATTACTTCTTCGGCAGCCCCCTCGAAGGCCAAAAACTCGAAGACGTTGAGAAAATGATCTTAAACGAGATCGATCTAGTCAAACAGGGAAAGTTCGATGATGCACTTCTGCCCGCCATCATTAATGATCTCACCGTTCAACGGATCCGCGGCTATGAGAATAACAGAGAGCGCGCCAATGCCATGAGCGAAGCGTTCGTGCATCATCTTGAATGGGATAAGGTAGCCTCGCAGATCGACGATCTATCGAAGATCACCAAGAAAGAGATTATGGAAGTTGCCAACAAATATTATGGTAACAACTATGTTTCAATTTACAAACGGATCGGACAACGCAACACTCCGAAAGTCGAGAAGCCTGCGATCACACCCGTCAGTGTCAATCGAGATGCAAAGTCCGAATTTCTCGTCAAGAATACTTCCATCCCAGCCGATAAGATCGCTCCTCGTTTCATCGACTACAAGAAGGACCTCGAGATCACAAAACTTAAAGATGGAATTCCCGTTCATTATTTGAAGAATGACGAGAACCAACTCTTTACGTTATACTACCTGCTCGATATGGGCAAGCGCGATGATAAGAAGATGGCCTATGCGCTTAACTATCTCAACTATCTTGGCACCGATAAGCTGACCAACGAAGAGTTCAAGAAGAAGCTCTATAGTCTCGGATGCAGTTTTGGCGTATCTGCATCTGATGATCAGATCTATGTATATTTGAGTGGATTGCAGAAGAACTTCTCCGACGGTGTTAAGCTATTCGAAGATCTCCTTCTGCACGCAAAGCCGGATAAGGATGCTCTCACTGCCTATGTCGGTCATACGCTGAAAGAGCGTGATGACGCAAAGAAGGATAAAGGGACGATTCTCTTTTCTGCGATGAATGATTACGGGAAATATGGAAAACGAAATCCCTTCACTGACGTACTCTCGGAGAGCCAGCTGAAATCGCTAACTGCCGACGAACTCGTCGGAAAGATCCACGATCTCATCAAGTACGACCATCGTATACTCTACTACGGGCCGGAAGGATCGAAGAATGTGATCGCCTCGCTTGATAAATTGCATCAGGCTCCGCAAAAGCGCATGCCGATCGTTAATGCTCCGGATTACACCTATCAGGAGACAAATGAGAACAAAGTATTCTTCGTGAATTTCGATATGGCTCAAGCAGAGATCCTCTTCCTTTCCAAATCCTTTCAATTCGATGCTGCGAAAGTCCCGACACAGCGACTTTATAATGAGTACTTTGGAGGCGGTATGGCATCAGTGGTATTTCAAACTATTCGCGAATCAAAGGCACTCGCTTATTCCGTCTGGTCGAACTTCGTAACACCACCGAAGAAGAACGAACCCAACTATGTTTTTGCCTATGTCGGAACGCAGGCAGATAAGCTGCCGGAGACGATGGATGGAATGTTCGATCTCTTCCACAATCTTCCGGAAGCAGATCCGATCTTTCAACAGTCGAAGGAAGCCATTATGAAGAAGATCGAGACTGAGCGCATTACGCGAACCGGAATTCTATTCAACTATGAATCCGCTCAGAAACTTGGGCTCGATCATGATATTCGTAAGGATGTGTATTTGAACATACCGTCCATGGATTTCAAGACGATCAATGATTTCCAAAAGAAGTATATTAAGGACCAGCACTACACGATCCTTGCATTAGGTTCTCGTGATAAGATCGACATGAAGAAGCTTGCTCAATATGGGCCTGTGAAAGAATTGAGCTTAGAGGAAGTATTCGGATACTAATCCATTAATCGATTAGGCCATTGCAGAATGCCGTTATGATGAGAATCTCATCATAACGGCATTCTTCGGTTTTGGTTGCAGTAGTTCCCTGTGCTCAGACTACAGTTTATGCAGTGCCAGCCTTTGCCAAAGCCTTGCTGCCAATATCGCTGCGATAGTATGCTCCATCGAATCCGATCTGTGCAACGGCATTATAAGCGCTGGTAATTGTCGTTTTTAGTTCGTCACCGTATCCAACTGCCGTTACGGCCAGGACTCTTCCGCCGGAAGTGACGACTTTTCCGTGCTCATCAAGTTTCGTCGCAGCATGAAAAACGACGATCCCTTCCTCAATTTCTTTCTTCTGATCGAACGCATCCAAACCTTCAATGACTTTACCGGTTTCGTATGAATCTGGATATCCTTGGCTAGTGATGACGATCGTCGCCGCACATGCATCAAAGTTCTTTAAGGGTAGAACCTCTTTAAGTTTTCCTGTTGCGCATCTTAAGAGAAGGTCGGCAAAGTCACCTTCCAAAAGAGGAATAACCACTTCCGCTTCAGGATCACCGAAACGGACATTAAACTCAACCACGCGGGCGCGTTTGTTCCGGATCATGAGGCCGCAATAGAGAACGCCGCGATATGTCCTGTTCTCTTCGCGCAGACCTTTTAAGACCGGCTCAATGATCTCTTTGCGCACTTGAGTCATGATCTCTTCCGTCACAATTGCCGCGGGAGCGTATGCTCCCATGCCACCTGTATTCTTTCCACGATCGCCATCGAGAAGGCGCTTATGGTCTTGGGCAGGAGCCAGTACATCATAATCGATGCCATCGGTTAGGGCGAAAACACTTGCTTCCTCGCCTTCCATGAATTCTTCGATCACGATCCGCGCCCCTGCTTCTCCAAAAACCCGGCGGCTAAAGATGTCATCCATTGTATCCAGAGCTTCGGCTTCGGTTTCCACAATGATGACGCCCTTTCCCGCGGCCAAACCATCTGCCTTGATTACGGCAGGATAATTCACATGGCGCAGGAAAGCCCGGGCCTCAAGTTGCTCGGGAGCTGTAAAAACAGCGTATCGTGCCGTCGGTATGCCATGCCGATGCATGAATTCCTTTGCGAATGCTTTCGATGATTCAAGCAGAGCTGCATTGCGATGCGGACCAAAGACGGGGATCCTCTCTTCTTCGAGTGCATCGGCTACTCCTGCGGCAAGCGGACCCTCCGGACCGACAACGACGAGATCGACCCTCTCACGAAGTGCAAATCCCACCACGGCCTTTACATCGGTCGGTACGACTTCGACCAGTTCGGCGATCTGCCCTATTCCCGCATTGCCGGGAGCACAGTAGAGTTTCGTTACAAGTGGGGATTGCCTGAGTTTCCAAACAATGGTATGTTCTCTGGCGCCGGATCCTAAGACAAGAATTCGCATTAGTGGTATACAGCCTATGGTGATAATGTAAAACACAAATTTACGGAGAAGTGGGAGTATGGAAGAGGTTTTGGATGTTGCAGTGCCCCATGAAGAAGCTCATCACCGTCTTCGGGCCAAGTGATTGCACCGCGCAGAGCGCGCTGTATCAGAGCGCGGAGCGGTTAGGTACATTACTCGCAGAAGCAGGATTCGGAGTAGTTACCGGCGGCTATGAAGGCGTTATGGAGGCTGTTTCGAAAGGAGCACGTTCTGCCGGAGCAGGCGTGATTGGGATTACGGCCGAAGTCTATTATAATCGTGGTAGAGAAGCTAATGAATTCGTGACAAAGCAGATCAACGTCAAAAGTGCTGTTGACCGGCTTATGGAGTTGCTCGATCTTGCCGATGCATTCGTTGCCTGCGGAATATCGACAGGTACACTCGTCGAAGTTGCTACAGCATGGGATTATCAGATAAAGGGGTTCATCAACCCGAAACCGATCTACCTCTTCGGAGAAGGATGGGAAAAAACGTGTCAGGTACTTTTTGCCGAACACTCATTCAAGGGAAAAGAGAATATCGTGAAGCCGGTAGACTCACCTGAAGAAGTAGTCGGTGAACTGCTGGATCAATTCGGTAAGCAGCAAATGCTGCCAGATCTCAACATCATTCTCTAGTTCTCAGGATGTAGTCAGACTGTGAACAACGAAAATGAAATAACCTACAGATCAAAATGGAATTAAAAAAGAAACACTCTCTGCATGCCCGCCGTGATGTCATTCCGAACTATGTTGTCGGCAGGCGCGCTGTTCTCGAACTGTTACACGATGAAGCAGGACGAGAGAAAATCGAAAAATTGTATCTTGCGCACGGCTCACAAGGCCCTGCTATTGCCGAGATCCTACATCTTGTCCGGACTAATAAAGTGCCTCATGGTGAGATCGATCGGCGGAAATTCCAGGATCTTGAGTCACGGGAAGCCGGAGGAGTTGATACGCAAGGTGTGATGATCCTTTTGAAAGCTCAGGATTATTTCGAGATCGAAGATATCCTCTCAGAGAAAAGAACAAAGACAACGCCTCCTCTCTTCATTGCTCTTGATGGCATTGAAGATCCGCATAACATGGGTGCGATCATCCGCTCTGCAGAAGCCGGAGGAGCCGATGCAGTTCTTATGCCGAAGCGCGGCGCAGTTCTGACTCCGGCCGTCTACAAAGCAAGCGCAGGAGCAGCAACTCATATTCCGATTATTAAATATGGGAATCTTGCCGAGACCTTGGCGCGGCTACAGAAAGAATTCGGATTCACCTGCTACGGACTTGCAGGAGAAGGCGAAAAAACGATTTATCAAGCGAGTTATTCCGGCCCCGTCTGCCTGGTCGCAGGGAGTGAAGATAAGGGCTTGCATCAACTGACTCGTAAACGCTGCGACGAGCTGCTGACAATACCGCTTCACGGAAAAACGGAATCTCTGAACGCCAGTGTTGCAACTGCTGTGGCAATATTTGAAGTTGCGCGGCAGCGAAACATTCCCTGAACTCCGGTATTTGGAGAGGTGTTCTTTTGCCTAGTTCACTATCTCTACAATCCCTATGAAAGCTCTCAAGATCATTCTCATCGTCATTATTGCTTTAGTCGTTGTAGTTTTTGGCATTTCCTTTATCATGCCGACGAAGATGCATGCCGAACGAAGTATCATCATAAAGGCATCGAAAGCATCAATTTTCAATAATGTAAAAACGTATGCGAATATTAAGAAGTGGTCACCCTGGGTAGAGAAGGATCCGAATGCAACGTATACGATAGAAGGCACGGATGGCACTGTCGGTGCAACATGGAAATGGGATGGCAATAAAGATGTTGGCAAAGGCGAGCAGACATTTACGAAGATCGAAGATCTGAAGTCTACCGAAAGCTCGATACATTTTATCAAACCGTGGGAAGGCCATGCCACAAGTTACGTTACACTGGCCGATACTGCAGGAGGTGTGCAAGTTGTTTGGGGATTTAACAGTGAGATGTCACGTCCGTGGAATGTTATGGGACTTTTTATGAATATGGATAAAGCGATCGGTTCGGATTTTGAAAAAGGACTTGGTAAACTCAAAGATCTTTCTGAAAAAGAATCCGCAAGCGGAACAGGCGGACCCTCTGTGATCAAAGAGATGAGTATCGAGCCCAAGACCTACGTTGGAATCAAGAAGACTATGACCTTTGATAAGATCACATCCTTCTTTGCCGAATATTACCCTCAGCTTTTTGCAGATCTCCAGAAATCCGGAATACAACTTGCCGGTGCTCCAGCGGGATTGTATTATGCATATGACCAAACGAAGATGACGACATTGGTTGCCGCCGTTGCTCCCGTCATGAATCCGAAGACGAAGATCGGTAAATGGGAGACCTTCAATGTTAAGGGTGGTAAGGCTGTTGAACTTGATTACTACGGTGGATATCAGAACTTAGGCAAGGCCCATCAGCAGATCAACGCATATTTGGCGGAAAAGAAATTGAAGTCCGTAGCACCGGTAATCGAAGAATACCTCAGTGATCCGATGTCGGAAAAGGATACTGCGAAATGGCTGACGAAGATCTACTATCTTGTCGAGTGACCCCAAGATCCTACTCTTCAGCGATTCCGAAATCCAAGGCCCGTTTCGTTTCGTTGACTCGGATCAATTTTACTCGTACCTTTTCACCGATGCGATACGCCTTGGCCGAAGGTTTCGGGCGACGCTTGTGACGGGCAGTATCTCCTCTGGATGAGCCTGAACGCTGCGGGATGAGTGCAAGATGCGCTTCATCGTAAGTATAATATCCGTTCAGTTCGCGAATATGAACCAACCCTTCCGCTCCGTTCTCCAGCCCAACGAAAAATCCGTAGTGTTGAACACCGGTAACAATTCCGTCAAACTCCTCACCAACTTTTGACGCCATAACAAAGAGCTGTGCGATCTTTGCCGAATCACGCTCAGCCTCCGTTGCCCTGCGCTCCATTGCACTTGTATGCTCGGCAAGATCGGGCAGCATTTTGAAGTAATAATGCTCGCGTTTCGGCATCATGCCGCCTTTCTGCATGTATTCGTGGAGCATCCGATGAATGATAAGATCCGGATATCGCCTGATCGGAGAAGTGAAATGCGTATAATGCAGGAATGCCAGTCCGAAATGGCCGACATTATGCTCGGCATAGATCGCTTTCGCCATAGCTCGAAGCATCAATCCGTTCAATAGTTTCTCTTCCGGCTTTCCTTTTATCGATTCAAGGAATTTCTGAATTGTCTTCGGAGTCACGCCCTCGGGATTGAACGAATAGCCGAGTGATTTTGCAAGGTGGGCAAGATCACGAACTTTATCAGGATCGGGATCGGCGTGGATGCGATAGAGAAAGGGTTTTTCGCGGCCATCCTTTGCTTTTTTCGAAATGAATTCTGCAACAGCACGATTGGCTGCAAGCATGAATTCTTCGATCATCTTCATCGATCCTAAGCGGCCTTTCTTGTAGGCCTCAGTTGGATTTCCCTTATCGTCAAATTTGAAACGCACTTCATCCGTTTCAAAATCGATGGAGCCATCTTTCCGACGTTGAGCATACATCTTCTCCGATAATTCGCGCATCTGCTTGAGAAGCTTTGCGTACTTTCCTTTTCCTGAAGTCGTGCGCTTCTCCGCTTCTTCATAGCTGAACCGCATTGCACTCTTGATAATGGACTTGAAACATTCGCTCTTTTTGATCTTTCCGGTCATCGGATCGACCGTCATAATAACGGAGTATGTAAGCCGCTCAACATCAGGCTTTAGCGAACAGAGATCGTTGGAAAGCTGCTCCGGCAACATCGGAATGACTCCACCGGCAAGATAGATCGATGTACCTCTTTCCAGTGCTTCCTTATCCAAAGGCGAACCCTCGGTAACAAAATGACTGACATCGGCAATATGTACGCCGAGGGTAACGGTCCAATCGTCATTCTCTGTTAGTGATATCGCATCATCAAAATCTTTTGCATCTTCGGGATCAATAGTAAATATTGTCTCCTTACGAAGATCGAGACGTTTGACAATTTCTTCTTTGGGAATAGTCGGAGGATAAGATTCAGCTTGTTGGATCACGGCCTTCGGGAATTCTCCCGGCAAGCCTGATTCGGCTGCGAGCGCCTGCATCTCAACCTTGAATGAACCCGAGCGGCCAAAAACTTCGAGCACCTTCCCTTCAGGATCGCGATGCTCATCTTCCCAATCGTACAACTCGACCTTGACTTTATCGCCGGGCTTTGCACCGGAGAGATCGCTCTTGGTGACAAGAACATCTCGTAATAATTTGCCCGATTCCGGTTTGATGAAAAAATTGCGCTGCGATTTCTCGACTCTTCCGGTAATGATCTTCGACGCCCGCTCCAGAATCTCGATGATCTCTCCTTGGGGTCGTTCACCATGCTTAGCTGCGTAGAGTGCAACCGATACCTTGTCGCCGTGAACTGCATTTGCTAAATTCCTGGCGCGAATCAATACAGTATCGTGCAAACCTGAATCTTTTTCCGGCTTTACGATCGCATTACCTGTTGGCTGCATCTTGACGATTCCGGTGATCTGCGTCGGCCTCGGCGGTATGATGCCGTACCTCCTTCGCGAGCCATGAATGATAACGCCGTCGCGCTCCAACCGCCGTAATTCATCTCGCAACATCTGATAATCATCGCTATCGGAGCGTACTCCGATCATCTTTGATATTTCATTCGTCTTAAATAACTCGCCGGAGTTTTTTTTGAATATATCGAGGATCCGTTCACGAAGCGGAAGATCACCCAGTTGCTCTCCCTTTTGGCGTTTATGCTTTGGCATGTTCGAATGAATTAGGAACGGTATTCAAAGTAAGAGATATAAAAATACGGTACAATACCCGGGCAGTGGAGAAAAGGAAACGCTAGTTTCTTGCCAGAGATTCGAATTTTGCGAAGTCGATCGTTTTTGCTGCTTCGACAAGATGATCAGGAGAAGAGATATTGAATTCGCGAAGAGAAACAGCTCGATGATCTCCGACAAGGATGAACAATGTTGCTTCCCTCCTTGACGCAATGTATGCCTTTATTGCAGGCATGCCCTTGATCTCCAAATAGTACGAGGTGATCGACTCACCCTCGACGACTCTTGTTTCCTGACCCTTCTTCTGCATATCGGAAATTCCCATGATCAGTTTTCCGGCACCCTTTTCATTTGCATCCATGATCTTACTGATAATATATCGGCTGGTATCATCGATGTATCTGAAGAGGATGATGGATTGGGCTTCCTGATTCTGATCGACCTCTTTGACTTTAGACAGCATAAAATCGGGAAGCCTCGGGTGAAATTCGGCAAGTTGCTGCGGACGCAGGATCGGCATTGATCCGGCCGGTATCGAGGGTTGCGATGGCTGCGGAATTTCCGACGAAGGCTTGGGCATCGTTGTTGTACCCGGATTAATGGGCGTAGTGCTCACTACCGGGGGATTATTTGGCGTGTCGGGAGTGGCTACGGCTGGCTCGGCTTTGCTCGGATCATTCTTATCCGGCCGATTACATGAGTTGATACTCGCGACCGAAATGAGAAGGAGGATTATCCAATATCTTGCCCTCAAAATCTTCATGCTTTTACAACACAATAAACGATCTCAGGAATCCTCCAAACCCGATGAATCCTTTCTCAGACGACGAGATCTATACGTTCTTCAAGCTCGGTAACCGGCACCGATCTGGGCGTTCGGACAAAGCAGAGACGCGTCTTTTCCGTACCCTGCTGACGTACATACGATATCCATTCGCTATCACGGGCAATGCGCTCGGTTTGCTTAATGCGATCGTTCGGTACGGCAATCTCCGTGGCCCAGAAGTCATCCGGATCGAACTTGAGCAGAAATTCTTCCACAACATCCTTCAGAGGCCTATTCAAGAATAGGAAATGGAACAATGCCTTTTCATCTTCCTCTTTGACTTGAGGCGCAAACTGCACTCCATTATCAGAAAGAAACGCCAGGAAGCCATCTTTGAGCGAAGCGGGCAAAATAACCTCATTCTCATTCTTTAACCTGTAAATGTCTTTGGCTTCCATAGATTTCTTTGCTCCGATTATTCTGCCTTCAATTTCTGAAAAATCATAGATATTATATCGAAATTGATTGCACACTATAATACGTTAATAGCTCCATATTTGTTGCGATACCTTGACCGAAACAGAAGACGTCATAGCAAAAAAGGAATTCCCCCTGCAGTATATCAAGGGCATCGGTCCTCGCCGTGCTGAAGCGCTGGCGGAGATGGGAATCGAGACAGTCGAAGACTTGGTGACGTTTTTTCCGCGCAAGTATATCGATGCCCGAAAGGTCATTAAGCTATCGGAAGCAAAGACATATTTGTGGCAGTCGGTTACTATTCACGGGAAAGTACTATCGGTCAAGCATTTCCCCCATCCTCGTCCCGGCAGAACGACGATTTCAGTCATCGATGAGTCCGGCGGCATCTTGCAGCTTGTCTATTTCACCTATGCCGATTGGATCTCCAAGCAATACAAGCAGGATGATGAGATCGTGGCGATCGGGTATATTAATATCTTTCGAAATGAAGCACAGATCGTCCATCCTGAGTTCTTAGAGAAGATCACGGATGAGAACTCTATTCCCGAAGGGAAGATGCTGCCGATCTATCCTTCATCGCAGATCTTTAAGGAAGCTCATATCTCGCAGATCGCAACTCGCAAGATGATCGAATCCGCACTGGCGACCGATGAATTCAAGAAAGTGATCCATGAAACACTTCCTGAACTGCTGCGGAATCAGCGCCATCTCGCCTCGCGAAGGGAAGCTATTCATGATATTCATAGCCCGGCTTCACCGGAAGCGCATGAGCACTGCCTGACAACGTTAAAATACGAAGAGCTTTTTTTCTTACAACTTCGATTCGCCATCGAACGGCAGAAAATGCTGGCCATGGCAAGACGTGGCATTATCTACGATACGCGCTCATTGGTTTCCGCGCTCGATCGCGATGTCACAAGTCCCCGGAGTGAGGATCAGGCTCAACAAGGCTCGATGATAGATCGAGTCCTCTCAAGCCTTCCCTTCACACTGACCAAGGCACAATTCCGCGTTCTAAAGGAGATCGCAGAAGATATGTCGAAATCGGGTGAAAAGAAAATCCCTATGCACCGGCTTGTGCAAGGAGATGTGGGAAGCGGAAAGACGATCGTAGCACTGCTGGCAATGCTTGTGGCCGTGGAGAATGGCTATCAGGCTGCCCTCATGGCGCCGACAGAAGTTCTGGCGAAACAGCATTATCTTTCTATATCTGAAATGGTAAAGGGACTTCCGATCGAAGTCTCGCTTCTAGTCGGTGGCCAGGGAAAGAAGCTACGTTCACAGATTCTCACCGAACTTGCCGAAGGAAAGACTCATATCGTGATCGGCACTCATGCGCTGATCGAAGAAAATGTAAAGTTCGATAAATTGGGCATCGTCGTCGCCGATGAGCAACATAAATTCGGAGTTGCGCAGCGGCGAGCACTCATCGATAAACATGCAGGTTCGCCGCCCGATGTACTGATCATGTCTGCAACTCCGATTCCGAGAACACTGGCCTTAACAC
>JAUZOQ010000099.1 GCA_030706385.1 Bacteroidota bacterium
GAAAGCTCAAGCAAGGCACCGCAGGATGTCGGATAGGATCCCGTGATGATACCGGTATTATCGATAGCCAACGTTCCGTTGACATCGATGAAGTACAGGGTATTGGCAGGATTGCCGTCGTTATTATCCAAGAGCAGGCGACGGGCACCGAACTGGCGGCCGATCTGCGCACTGGCAATACCGATGGACATCACCATGAGAAGCATGATGATAATGAAAGAGTAGGTACGTTTCATAATTATCGAGATTTTGAATTCGTGAAAGTGAATACGTGTCAGAAAAGAAAAAAACAGCAAGTCAAGTACTGGGGGGCAATCCCAACTCTAGAAGGGGCAGGTATTAACTAGACTAATAACTTTCGCAATGATCTTTTGTTACACCTGGCCGAATTGAATTGTGGGTAGTCGACGCCTCGCACCTTATATAATCTGCGAAACCCTGCCGACTTGGCAGGGTTTCGCTATATTCCTTCGAATAAAATCCCGATCGATTACTTTGAATTCGGATCGACCTTCGTTGGGCGAGTTGCCGTTTTCGTAGTCTCCGAAGCCTTCTTTGCCGGATCACTGCAATTGCAGGGAATACCCTCTTTCGTCAAGCGCTGGAGATACTTCGCCTGAACAGATTCTCCCTTCGCTGCAGTAATGACGGTCTCTTTTCCACTAGCATCCGTCATATGAATCTCCTGAGTTCCATCGGCCCGAAGTACAGCCTGATGACTGACCCACTTTGAGGCAGGTTCACTTACAGTCTGAGATCCCGCCTGCTGCTGCTGAAGATTCGCCACGTGCTTAGCGCTTAACGATTCTCCCTTGGCGAGGGTGACGGAAGTCACCTTGCCGGAAGCATCGGTTACCCGAATCTCCTGACTGCCATCGGCATGCAGGATTGCCTCTTGCGCGTAAGCCGAGACACTAAGCAGTGCCAAGGCGATACAAACGCTAAGAATGATTTTGTTCATGTTCAAAAAAATTATGTTTAATATTGATTACGTCTCGAAATCCTTCGAGCCAATTACGGCTCTAATCTGAAAGGAACGGGACTTACCGCACCACCGCTCATTTGTCCCTGGGCGGGTACGATGCGGAAGTAAACATCATGATTGATGATCGGAGCAGGAGAAGAGAACGTAACATTATCGAAGATACTGACACCAGGCTGAGAACCGGGGTTGAAGAATCCCGGAGTGCAACCCGAGTTCACCGTACCTAAGTGCAACTTGTCATCAGTCTGAACAGTACAGGTGATCGAATTCGCAGTAGCAAGATATTGCATGACTCCTTCTTCCGTTGCGATCTGACTGCCGCCATCGTCTGCACGGACCATGTATTGAATACGGCCGCTAGCAGTGTTAAGACCTGTCAAGGTCGATGACATCAGTGAAGTGAAACCCGGAGAACTGAGAGTAAGGGTCTTATGAATGGTCTTCAATTGCTCGATCTTTGTCGCACCCCAGAATGTCGGCGATGTTTCAGGTGTATGATTGAGATTGCCTGCTGACAACGAATAGAAATACACACCCGGCGTTGTTGAAGTTACGAGATCGTTGGCACCATATGTCGTAGCTGCCGAATATGCTCCGAGGAAATTCACGACTTCCGGAACAGTGGATAGCGTACCGTTCACGGTGAGGTTACCATTAATGGTTACATTGCCCGTTGCATCGATCGTCAACCGCTGAAGGTTGTTGGTGATCAAACTGAGGCTGTTCGCATTCTTTGTTCCAACGTTTGTCGGAGCATCGGTTACGATTGAATGCGTAGCGCTTGTACCGTCAAGCCAGATGCTTCCGCCGATCTTCTGAACACCGGTGACAAGCTGATCACCGTTAATACGGGAATCCCATACGGTGTTTGCCGCAGTGCTCAAGATGGTAGCATCGTTGATACCATTAACGACAAGGATGTTATTTGTCGTTGTGCTATTTCCGAAAATATTGTTCGTTCCTGTAGTCGAGATACTTCCATCGGCAGTGATGGAAGTGCCACCGCCAGCAATGTTCAACCCTGTTGTCTTTGCTCCCAATTTGAGAGAAAGGAGCGTTGCAGCAGCCGGATATGTACCGGTGATGATTCCGGTATTATCGATTCCAAGATTACCGTTCTGATTGATAAGAATAAGGTTGTTCGCAGCAACGTTATCGTTATTATCAAGAACCAACCGGCGTGCACCCATCTGGCGGGCTACCTGGGCCTGCGAAACGGTTACTCCGATAAATAGCGTCAGCAGCAAAAACAGAGATATACGCTTCATTTTCATTCTTTTATTATGGTTAAAAAATCTGGGAAACTGCAAAAATGGGGGAAAAAATAGCCGCAAAAGGGCATTTTCCTCCCATTACTACAAATATACGACAATTAATCAATGGGGCGAGCAAAAACTGGACGCAAAAGCCTAATGGAATAGGCTCTTATTCGGTTTCTCTGAAGCGGTACTCCAACTTCCCGGCCTGAAATTCTTTCAGGGCCTCGAGAGTAGGTTTGCCGCGCTTTTCGATCTCCAGGGAGATGCGCATCTGGTCAAAATTCGTAGTCTCGAATTCATCGTCTTCTTCTTCCATCGGGACGAGGGTGGAAATACGAGCCATATACTCGGTTTTGATCTCGTCATTGATCTGACGAGCACGTTTGGCAGTAATAGCGATCGCCTGATACAGGGTTTCGCCTTGCTTTGTCATCTTTTCGAGATCTACCGGTTGAATGCCCATGTTAGTTTTCCTTGTTAATTTGGGAGTTTCATAACACTACCCGGGTAGAAGAGGTTCATAAATTTAACTCTACCGGCCAAAAATAAGGGTTTCTACATCCTTGACGGCATTTTCAAGGTCATCGTTGACGACGATGTGATCGTAGACATCCTTCATTTCCATCTCCATCTCCGCCCTTGCCAGACGACGGTCAATAGTTTCGGAATCTTCACTTCCACGTCCCATCAATCGAATGTACAACTCCTCCATCGAAGGAGGAGCGATAAAGATTAGCAAACTATCGTTCGGGTACCGTGCGCGGATAGAAATCCCCCCTTTGACATCGATGTCAAAGATCAGACTCTTACCACCGGCTCTGGCGCGATCGATCTCTGAAACAAGCGTGCCGTAGAAATTACCGAATATCTCTTCGTATTCAATAAGCTGATTCTCCTTGATCCTATGGAGGAATTCTTCTTTAGAAAGAAAATAGTAATCGACTCCATCGCGCTCTCCATTACGCATCGGGCGAGTCGTTGCCGAGATGCTGAATGTCAGTTGGTCCGGGTGGGCAGCAAGGATGCGTTTGGCAATTGTTGTTTTGCCTGCTCCGGATGGTGCGGAAATAACGATAAGGGATTTCAATTTCTATTTACCTGAGAATTTTGGAGCGCGTTTAGCCTTGAAGGCTTCGTGAAATTCTTTATGATCGGCCGTCTGCATCATCAGCGCCTGGGCCGTGGCTTCTTGTTCAATTGCTGCAGTAATATCCATGAGCCACTCGTTATTGATCAGACGCTTTGTCAGCCCGAGTGCAAGAGATGCGCTTTCGGCAAGACGTTTGGCCAAAGACATCGTTTCACTTTCGAGTTCTGCAAGATCGACTACTTTATTAGCCAGCCCGACTCGTAGCGCTTCCTCGCTCGAGATCTTGTCGCCAAGCATGAGATACTCCGTAGCTCTGGAGACTCCCACAACTTTTGGCAATAAAAAAACTGCACCCATGTCCGCTGCAGTCAATCCAACCTTTTGAAAAAGAAAAGCAATATTCGCCTCTTTCGCAAGAATTCGAAAATCGCTTGCCAATGCGATCACCGCCCCCGCACCTGCAGCAATGCCATTGACCGAAGCAATGATCGGTTTTTCCAGTTGTCGCATGTTAACAATGAGTTCACCCGTCATTCGTGTGAATTCAAGCAACCCTTTAACATCGCGCTTCAGAAGTTCGCCGATGATCTCATGAACATCTCCTCCCGAACAGAAGCCTTTGCCCTCTCCCTCAATTACGACAACCTTTACACTTTCATCGGATCGAAGACCATAGAAGAGATCGGTAAGATCACGATAGACCTTGAATGTCAGCGAGCCTAAAGTCTTCGGCCGGGCAAATCGTACACGGGCGATATGATCGGTAACTGAATAATGAAATGAGTCTGTTTGCATGTGAATACCGAATTAAGCCACGACTTAAATTTTAATTCGGTAGGAATGGTTCGGGTCTTACGGATGATATTTCTTCATATCAATCACGATCTTATCTCGCTTCTCAACCCCTCTCTCATTTTTGCTGTTATCAAGATATCTGTATGGCAGTATCAACAACTGGCGTTTTTTGTTAAGGATTGGCTCTTCAAATTGAAATGCGGGGCTGCGTCCGTTACTATTAAATCTCTCCGGATCGATCGAAAAACTGTATTTTTTGCCGCTGTCAATATAGAGTAATGTTATGCCGCTCGGAATTGAATCCTTAAAATAGATGATAAAATCATTTCCAGCTTCTGTTGAATTATAGATCAGTTGATCGTTCAGTTGGTCGAAGTCTTCCAACTTTTCCCCGTTATCCTTATCTAGAAGCGAATAATCACAGGGAAGATTAGGATGACAATTATGACTGAAGAGCAATGAATGCGAATATTCCTTTACGAGATAATAATCGAGCCTAAAGTGATAGCCGTAGTATTCGGTAGTCGTGGAGAAAATATTCTTTTTCTTTCCATTTGTGCTTTCATGAACAAGCCAGATGGAATCGCAATCAAATTGGTAATAAATTCTAGTCCCATTTTTCAAAAGTGTGGGGTTGCACTTTATGTTTTCTGCCATCGCCGAGTCCGACTCGCATTTGCAACGATCCTGTGCTATTACTGTAGATGCAATACTGCCGCAGAAAAATAATATTATGGTGCTGAATATCGTCATAAGATCAGCACCAAGCTCCCTCCAATAATAAGCGCAGCACCGATAGCAATCTTGATCGTGATGACTTCCCTTAAGAAAATTGCTGCAAGAATTATGGCAAATGCTACACTGAGCTTATCGATAGGAGCGACCTTCGACACATCTCCGAGAGAAAGCGCTTTGAAATAGAACACCCACGAAAGTCCTGTTGCGATTCCCGAAAGAATAAGGAAGAGATAATTTTCCTTCGTTAATGTCGCAAGATCTTTTCCATTGCCACGTGCAATAACGATCGCCCAGGCAATAAACAAAATTACTACTGTCCTCACTGCAGTTGCAAGATCGGAGTTGACTCCTTTGATGCCGATCTTGGCGAAGATCGCCGTTAACGCTGCAAATGCAGCTGAAAGTAATGCATAAATCCACCACATAAATCGCTTCTCCGATTAACAAGAATGTACCAGTGAACAGCGTGTAGCCCAGAATCTGTTCGGCTATTCAATATGCACTTGAGGAGGGATTCTCTTGTTTTATAGAAATGGGAATATCACACAATCATCTGATTATCGCGCTTTTGGGCGCCATCTCTTTCTGGGGTTGCACTTCAACAAAGGGAGATCTTGCCGTTGTCAAATCCGTTGACATTCAAAAATATTGCGGCCGGTGGTACGAGATCATGCGCCTTCCTAACAGCTTCGAATCCGGGTTGATATGCGTAACTGCGAACTACTCCATCAAGGAGAACGGTGATATCAAAGTTGTGAATTCAGGGCATAAGATCAACGAGGTATCGACTATCAAAACTGCCACAGGCACAGCCTGGGTGCCGAATGCTGATGAACCGACGAAATTGAAAGTCCGGTTCTTTTGGCCTTTTTCCGGAAATTACTGGATCATCGCTCTTGACCCCGACTATAAATTCGCAATGATCGGCGATCCGTCACGCGACTATCTTTGGATCCTTGCCAGGGACAAAACACTTTCGGAGGAAACGATCGCAGGGCTCCTAGCCCAGGCAAAAGGTCAGGGTTTTGATGTTGCAAAAGTCGAACGAATTCCGCAGAACTGTCCGTAGCAGAAAGTCTGAAGGAATCAGTCCCCTGTCGGTTGTATCGCCTTTGTCTCGACCATGAGCATGACGGTCTTCTTCGGAGCACGAGGACGATGCATCACTCCCTTCGTAATCGTTACACCTTGCTGAGGATTCAGCTCGATCGTACGATCTTCGAGATCGATCAGCAACTGCCCTTCGAGTACGAAGAAGAACTCATCATCGTTATCGTGCTTGTGCCAATGGTACTCACCTTCGACAATACCCAGGCGCACGACACTGTCATTTACTTCAGTCAGCGTTTGATTGAACCACTTATCCTTACATTCGCGGACCATCAACGGTATATCGATCAAATCCAGATGCTTGAATTTGACATCGAGTCGTGTAACGTAATCGTATTGGGTTTCCATCGTATCTATGTTGTTTTTTTTCTGTCTGCCCTTCTATCATTTCTCTTTACAAAGATAGCACTATTCCCTCCTTGGACATCGCGAAACAAGTCTTCACTTTCTTGGTATATTGCCTCCGGAGTGAAGAGCACCTACATCGAATATAAATAGCACAGTATGTCGGACAACGATCCTATCATAGCAAGGGGGCTGAAAAAGTCATTCAAGAACGTCGATGTCCTGGATGGGATCGATCTCAGAGTCGAGCGCGGTACGGTACTTGCCCTTCTCGGACCGAACGGAGCCGGAAAAACAACAACAATACGAATCCTCAGCACTCTCCTCCCGCCCGATGGTGGCCAGGCTCTGGTCAACGGTTTTGACGTAGTTCGCGAAGCAAAACAGGTCCGCCGCTCCATCGGTTTGACTGGGCAGTATGCTGCAGTCGATGAATACTTAACCGGTCGGGAAAATCTCGAGATGATGGGAAAGCTCTACCATCTGAGTTCGAATGACAGCAAGCGTCGAGCAATTCAGCTGCTCGAAGAATTTGATCTTTCCGAGGCAGCCAATCGCATTGCCAAAACCTATTCAGGCGGTATGCGCCGAAGACTTGACCTCGCACTAAGCCTCGTTGCCACTCCACCCATACTTTTTCTTGACGAGCCAACGACGGGACTCGATCCTCGGAGCAGACTTGCGATCTGGGATAGAATCGAAAAGCTTGTTTATGATGGAACGACGATTTTACTAACCACACAGTATCTTGACGAAGCCGATAAGCTTGCCGATCGAATCGTCGTTATCGATCACGGTAGAGTAATAGCAGAAGGAACATCCAATGAATTAAAAAGCAACGTTGGTAATGAGAGGCTAGAACTTGTTCTTCCTACGGAGGAGGAGGTTCGCAAAACCATTGAAGCACTCCGAACCGAAGTCTTACGACAAGAGGATAACCGAACGATCACCGTTGCCGTCGATGGAAGCATTACGCACGTAAAGAAAATCCTTGACCTGCTTCAAAATTCTGCAATCGAAGTCGAATCGTTTACCTTACACAAACCGACTCTCGATGACGTATTCCTTCAACTTACAGGCCATGAAGCTACTGCTGCGGAAACAGAGGAGGATAAAATAAAATGAACAATACAACCTCAATGTCTTCTCTAGATTACCCTCAACCAATGGAGCGCTCGGCAGTTTTTTGGATCGTGCGTGATACTTATGTACTGATCGTTCGCAGCCTTCGGCATATTTTCAAAAATCTGGATCAACTGATGGCGCTCGTCATTCAGCCGATCATGTTCATGCTCCTATTCCGGTATGTATTCGGAGGTGCGATCAATACCGGTTCGACGACATACGTGAATTATCTTGTTGCCGGTATCCTGATCCAAATGGCTGCTTTCGGAGCGATGACGACATCGCTCAATGTTGCTGCCGATCTTCAGCGCGGCATCATCGATAGGCTCAAGTCCTTGCCGATAGCAAGTTCCGCTGTGATGACCGGCCATGTTGTTGCCGATCTTGTCCGAAATGTTCTTTCCTCGATCATCCTGATCGCAATCAGTCTCCTCGTCGGATTTTCGCCTACGGCATCGATCCAGGATTGGCTGTTGATCACGGCGATCCTGCTCCTCTTTACTCTGGCATTCTCATGGCTGGCAGCCATTATCGGGCTATTGGCACGGACTGTGGAGGCAGTTCAATGGATCAGCTTTGTTCTCGTCTTTCCTCTGACATTTGCCTCAAGTGCTTTCGTACCGACGAAAGGTATGCCGGAAGTCTTGCGCATCTTTGCGGAGAACCAGCCGGTGACGCATGTGATCGAAGCAATGCGTTCACTGATGGTTGGGACTCCGATGAATGATCATGCGTTGTTATCCGCGATCTGGTGCATAGGTATCACTGTGATCTGCGTACCTATTGCATCGTATTTGTTCAGGAAACATTCGACAAAGTAGATTCGCCCTTATAGCTGCTCGATCACTTTCTGCAATCTGGCCCGTACTTCCGTGGCAATCTTCTCCAAGTCTTTGTTTTCGATTGCCTGCATCGAAGCCACCGGATCGACTGCAGAAACTTCGATCACGCCCGGAGTTTTTTCCTGCACGATCACATTACATGGCAGCATAGCGCCGATCTTATCCTCTGCCTGAAGTGCTTTATAGGCAAAGGCGGGATTACAGGCTCCGAGGATCTTGTAATTGTAAAAATCCACATCGAGTTTTTTCTTCAAGGTTGCTTTGATGTCGATCTCGGTCAATACGCCGAAACCCTCTGCCTGAAGGGCTCCGGTGACTTTCTCGATGGCACTCTCGAAACTGCCGGATACGGTCTTAGTGAAATAGTATTGCATAATTTTTTCGGATCTGAATTGATAAGGTGGTACCGATCATATAACAAATTGACCTTCGATTACATTCTTCGAAGTGCTTGATCGTGCGTCCGATCTTGCTTTAAAAAAGAAGAGGATACCTTTGGTATCCTCTTCTTTTCAGGGGCTCGACTTTTCTGCAGTTGTTCTACTTCTGGTTCGCGGCTTCTTTCAACACATTAATATCGAGCTTATTCATTTTGAGCATGGCCTGCATTACTCTCTGCGATTTCGCAGCATCTTTATCCCCAAGGAGTTCACCCAGGATAGGTGGGACAATCTGCCAGGACACACCGAATTTATCCTGTAACCAGCCGCATCGATCCTTGCGCCCACCTTCGGACAGTTTTTCCCAGTAGTAATCGATCTCCTCCTGTGTTGGACAGCTGACGAAAAGCGAAATGCCCAATGAAAAAGTAAATGTTGGGCCTCCATTGAGTAAAAAGAATTCCTGGCCTCCGATCTCCAGTGTTCCACCGAAGAACATATTTCCGTTGCGCATAACGCTTTTGATCTTGGAATTTTTAAATACAGAGGTATAGAAATTCATTGCATCCTCTGCCTGGTTATCGTAGGTCAGGAAAGTCGTGATCTTTTGCATTGTATTGACTTGTGATTTTGTGCTTATGATAAAGATTGCAGCATGCTTACTCTATTGCCTTCAGTATCCTGAAACGAGACCCACCGGCCAACACCTGGAATATCCATCGGCTCGCTAAGGATCTTACCTCCGCCTGCAATTACCTTCTTCATATGTTCCTTAACATCGGGGACTTGGATGACAATCGAAGGCGCATTGGATGAAGGATCCTCAGTCTTTTGATAGAAGCCTCCGTTGATCGAACCGGGAGTTTTCGAAACGCCTTTCTCATCGGATTCAGCCGTAGTTGCCAAGACGTAACCGCCCATTTCTTCCCCTAAGATTTGAGTTTGCCAACCGAACACTTGAGAATAGAAATTGCTCATGCGCTTCCGGTCCTCTGCCGGCATTTCAAAATGGATAACTGGATTCATGATTTTTCTCCTTCATTAATTTGTATGTAAATACTAAAAATTAATTAGCACCTCATGATTCTGAAAGTGACTTAATAAGCTCCAAAGCTTTCGGAAAGGTTTTTTGAAAATACTCGCGATAGTTGCTTATCGTATCCATGCTGACGCTGAGTATGGTATGGTCATCATGCTCTTTGAGCAAGTAATTTTCATGAGCACCCTCCCACCGTTGCGATTCTTTATCGAGCAGTTGTTCTTCGCCTTCTTTTATTGTTCCCAAATGTTTGAACGACATGAATTCGGGTGCATTGGATCGTTCAATTACGCTGAACATACCATCTCCCTCCGGAGTTAGGAACTGTATCTTGCTGCCCTCATTCCAATCCGAGACAGCATACGAACCGTCTTGAAATGCGCTTGACCAGCGGCGATAGGTCGAATCGTCCCAGAGGATATGCCAGACTTTCTCCCTTGGAGCATTGATGCTCGTTGAGAATTCAAGTTTTGTTTTCATTATTCGTTTTCTTCCGGTGTACGTACTGTTGGTAATTCTATTTTGCAGGATTCTTCGCGAGATTTTCTTTCATTCTCGCTTTGACGATCTTCTTTATGAGGGTAACGGGAATTGGTTTATCCAAGGGAAATTGTATTGCGCCTTTGGAAGTCTCATACCCTTTCAATTCCGTTTTGAACTCGTTTACGGTTCGTGAATTCCAAGGATAAAAACCTGCATGATTTTTCCAGCCTGCGAAACCGACGAGCATTCCATGAAATTTGAAAGCAGGCATTCCATAACTGATAACCTCTTCAGCGTCCGGGGCAACGGATTTTACTATCCTCCTGAGCTTTTCAAGCGCAGCCCTGGATTTCGCGGGCTGCTTCGCAAGATATGCGTCGATATCCTTCGCCGGTGCCTTCATTGAAACTGATTTTGCTTTTGATCTTTCCATCATCTCGGTTGAACTCCTTTTCCATTTTTATGCGGACCTATTTCTTGACAGGCTCATAGTGAAGAGCAACAATACCGCATTCGAAATTTGTGGACTTGACCAGCGCTAGGCTTGTCTTCTCGTTAAAAATTGATAGTCCTTTTCCGATCGCAGCTGGATTGACAAACAGATGATATTCATCGATCAAGCCGGTTGGGATGACGTTGGAAACAAAGTTTGCACCTCCATACATGATAATGTCACTCCCGGGACTGTTCTTGAGACGACTGATCTCCGCTTCCAAATCCCCATTACTCACTTTCGTATTTTCCCACTTGGACGTACCTAACGTTTTGGAAAAAACTACTTTGGGTGTATCATGCATTTTGTGTGCAAAAGACGCCATCTCCGGGTTATTGATTGCTTCTGCCCAATACGGAATAAATCCTTCGGCCAGTTTCCGGCCCATGATGATCGTATCGACGGGTGCAGTGATGTCGCTCACATACTTCTTGATATCATCGCCCCAATTCCATTCCATCCAATCTTGCTCTCCATTTGACCCACCGACAAAGCCATCGATCGTCTGCTGCATCTGCAATTTTAATTTTCTCATTGTACTCTTTTATTTAGCGATTAATTCATGAATGACTATCAAGACGCAGAACACTGATTATTTTGTTACTGAATCGAGAAACGGAATGGCCACAGTTGCCAGAGCGGGAGCACTGAAAATGGTGTAATGAGTCAGCCCGGGCAGAATGGCAAGCTGTGATTTCGATCGTCCCGAACCGTCCCATCCCCCATCGCGCTTCCCTCCACCCAGTAACCCGAAGGTCTCGACAGCGTGGATCGGCGGAAAGATATCTGCATCTCCGGCAACGATCAGTGTTGGTGCCTTGATCGCACTCACTTGTGCAGAGAGATCGAAATCTTTCTTCATCGCTGCGCCGATCTTCTCGATAAGTTGCCCCCACTGCTCCGGCTTCGGTGCAAGTTTTGCATACATCTGATACATCGGAGTCTGCTTCATCTGTTCGGCTGTGGCAGCATTCATTTGTTCCTGCATGCCAAGGATTTCAGGATAAAAATCATTCCTTTTGATCGGAGTAGAAACGACGACAAGTTTATCGACGAGTTCCGGATACTTCACCGCCGTCCATAGAGCAACTCCACCGCCAAGCGAGTATCCCATAATATCGGTACTGCCCAATTTCAGAAACTTGATAAGCGCCGCAATATCATCGGCCATCAATTCCACACTTATCGGCCTCTCAATATCGGCAGTGCGACCATGGCCCTGCAAATCCACGGCAATCACTTCTCTGCCCTTGGCGAGTGCAGCGATATTGGGCCCGAACATTTCGATCTCTCCAAGTCCGCCATGCAAAAGAATA